>JAITFE010000126.1 GCA_031281585.1 Bifidobacteriaceae bacterium
CCGGCACCTCGACAGGTCGCCTCCACGCACAACCTGATTCGACCCGTGGTAGAGGATCAACGAATTTCTCCGCCGGCCTGGGCGGCCACCAAGACCAGGTCCGCCACAACGTCCTCGAACGACAGCAGATGTTCGGCCTCGTAATGCTCATCCAAGAACTGGATGGCGCCGTGATCAGCCAGATAACGGTGCGCTTGCCCGCCGGACAAGCCCGCATAGCGGGCAAACTCGGAGATCGCAACCACGGAGTAGCGCGCGCGAGCCTGGTCGTCGCTGCCGCGCGCATTTGTCAAGGCCCTGGCCACTGAACAAGTCTAGCGATGCGGCGCGGCCGCCGAACTGCACGGCTGGCCATCGACTTCGCCCGTTTCAAGTGCCTGAAGTGGCATACGCCTGCGAGGTCGCTCTGGATGTGGACACCGCCCAGCCCTCCAATCGGCACCGTGTCTCTGGCCGGCAGTTCTCCTCCGTCACGGCCAACCCGCGCGCAGCCAAGCACGGCCGGCGGAACGCCACAACAACGCCAAAGCCCTGCGCGAAGGCCGCAGGCCGGTGCGTCGGCCGACGCCTCGTTCTGGATGAAACGGCCTGGCAGTCGCGCATCGGGTACCCGGCCGCAAAGGTGATTCGACTCGGCTGAGGGGCAGCGTCGCTCTCGGCCATCAATGCACCTTCCTGATCGATGCGCTGATTCGGCAGGACTACAGCCGGGGTATGCGAACCACGATCACCGTTCTGACTCAGGCCGTCCAACTCCCAGGGCCGCTGCGCGAGGCGGGGACGGGCGGCAACCTCACCCACGACCCGCACCTCGCGGCCCTGGGCCTCGAGTTGGACGCCACCGTGGTGACTTTCGACTCCGACTTTGCGCGCTCCAAGGGCGTGAAATGGTGGACGCCTGAGACGCCAGCGTCCTGCGAGCGTGGTCAATAGCCGCCCTCCGACCGTGTTGGTGCAGGGCAGCGGAACGGTGATCAGCCGAACGCCGCCGCTGAACACGGCAGCGGCCCGCCGCCAGGTGATTCGGCCGCGTCAGGCTTGAGGGAACCAGATCGCGATCTCGCGGGCTGCGGACTCCGGGGAATCCGAGGCGTGCACAATGTTTTGGATTTCGCCGGTGCCCCAGTCGCGGCCGAAGTCGCCCCGGATGGTGCCCGGCGCGGCCTTGATCGGGTCCGTCGCGCCCGCCATTGTCCTGAAGGCCGTGATGACCTGCGCCCCTTCCAGCACCAGTGCGACCACCGGGCCGGACGTCATGTATTCAACCAAAGAGGGATAGAAGGGCTTGGCGACGTGCTCCGCGTAATGCGCGGCCAGAAGTTCGGGGGTTGCTTGGCGCAGCGCCAATTGCGTGATCTTGTAACCGCGCGCCTCCGCGCGGGCAATGACCTGGCCGACCAGGCCGCGCGCCACCCCGTCCGGCTTGACCAAAATCAGGACCTGCTCAGTCGTTTGTTCGTTTTGTGACATTCTCCGAGCCTACCGGGGACGTCGCCGCGCCCGCCGGGGCCTTGGGCGCCCGGTCCCGGCCGACCGGCCCGGCTCAGCCGACCCACCCCCAGCCAGCCCAGCCGCAGCCGGCCTAGCCCCGGCCAAGCAGAATGCGGACCTCCGCCGCGATGGTGACGCTGCCGGTCGCCAGGACGCCGGTCGCCAGCGGGCCCGGCGCGCCCTCCGAATCGATCTCCGCCAACTCGATCGCGCGGACCAGGGCGTCGTCAAGGCGGTGCACCACCTCCACGCGATCCTCGCCAAAGACCTCGCGGGCCACCGCGCCCAAGACCTCCGGCTCAACAGCGCGGGGCGAACTCGAACGCGTGATCACAACCTGTTGGAGGATCGGCTCCAGCACTCCGAGCAGGCCCTCCGCGTCTTTGTCGTCCAACACGCCGACCAGGCCAACCAACCGGAAGGGGAAAGCCTCCTCGACCGCCTCGGCCAGCGCCTCCGCGCCGGCCACGTTGTGCGCGGCGTCCACCAGCACAGTCGGCGACTGCCGCGCGACCTCGATCCGGCCGGGGGAAACGGCCTCGTCCAAACCCTCTACGTAGGCGGCTCCGGGAAGCGGGTCGACGGCATCGGACATCAACAACTCGACTGCGGCCACGGCCAACGCGGCGTTGTCCGCCTGGTGGGCGCCGAACAAACGCAACGGCGCCTCCTCGTATTCGCCGGCCAGGCCGCGCAGGCGGACCACCTGGCCGCCCACCGCCAGGTCGCGGCCCAGGACCTCGAAGTCGCGGCCCAGCCAGTAGCCGGCCGCGCCGGCGGAGATCAAGGCCTCCTCCAGGACCCGCGCCACAACCGGGGGCTGGTGGCCAATGACCGCCCGGGTCCGGATGATCCCGGCCTTCTCCGAGGCGATCTCCTCCAGCGACGAGCCCAGCCATTGTTCGTGGTCGCGGCTGATCGGGGTGATCGCCTGCACGGTGGATTCGACCACGTTGGTGGCGTCCCACACCCCGCCCATGCCGACCTCCACGATCGCCACGTCGACCGGGGCGTCCGCGAACGCCACAAGAGCCAGCACGGTCAGCACTTCGAAAAAACTCATTTTGGGGCCGCCCGCGGCCTCCGACCGCTGGTCCACCAGGTCCACTATCGAGGAAACCAGGGACCAGGCGTCCAGGAAGGCCGCGCGGCCGATCGGCTCGCCGTCTATCGCGATGCGCTCGCGCACCGAAGACAGGTGCGGCGAGGTGAACAAGCCGGTCCGGAGCCCATGCGAACGCACCAGCGACTCCGCGATCCGCGCCGTCGAGGTCTTCCCGTTGGTGCCCGCCACATGGATCACGCGGTAGGCGCGCTGCGGATCCCCCAGCATGTCCACGGCGGCGCGCACGCGGTCAAGCGTGGGCGCGAAGTCGTGCTCCGGCGCGCGTTTCAGGATTTCGCGGTAGACGGCCTGGAGTTGGTCCTCCAGGGCCTCGTCGGGCTGGACGCTACGGGCGGGCCCCCCGGGGCCCTTGGGTTGGGCGGCCATGGCTACTCCTCCACCATCGAGTCGGGGTACGCGGTCACCGACAGGAACCGGGCGGGCAGCCGCACCAGGTCGACCGGGCCGTGCGGCCCCTCGCCGTCGAATTGCAGCGCGTCGCCGGGGCGCATTGTGTACGCGTCGTCGCCGTGCGCGTACACCATGGTCCCCTCCAGCATGTACAGCAACTCCGTCCCGGAATGCTGAAACATGGGGAAGACCTCCGAGGAATCGTCCAGCGTCACCAACACCGCCTCCATGCGTTTGTGCGGTCCGCGCAGGGAGCCCAAAAGCTCGTAGAGGTGGCCCTGGCGCGATCCCCGCCGCACAATCCTCGCCCCGTGGCCCGCCGGCACGAACACCGCCTCCGATTCGACCGCCACACCCCTGAACAGCGAGGTCACCGGCACTTCCAGGCCCTCGGCCAGCGCCGCGAGGGTAGCCAGCGAGCAGGACGTCTGCGCGTTTTCAATCTTGGACAGCATCGCTTTGGAGATGCCGCACCGTTGAGCGGCCGCGCCTATGGTCAGCCCCTGCGCGTGCCGGGCCGCCCGCACCTGGGTGCCGATCGCCGCCTTCAACTCCTCGTGCAGCGCTTCCGGCGACGGTTCGGGCGCGTGCCGCTCCTCGCTGCCAGCCGCGATCTCATCGCCTTGGGCGCTCGCTCCGGTCACCCGCCAATGATAGGGCCGCCCCGCCGGTCCCCCGCCGCCCCCGCCTCGGATCGCCCGGCCCCCGACCCGCGCCCCAGGTTTTTCACAGCCGCCGATGCCGTCCGGTCACTCGGCCAGCCCGCGCCTTCAAGCCGACAGGCGTCCACACCTGGCCGGTTCGGGTGCCGCAGATCCGCTGGCGGGCGGTGGGCGCTGCGCTATGAGTGTCCCCATCTTTGAAGGAAAGGACCGTCCCCGGTTTGAAGGGTGGGGACAGATGTGGGTCCTGCGAGTCCGCTGGCGGGCGGTGGGCGCGGCGCCATGAGTGTCCCCGCCTTTGAAGGAAAGGACCGTCCCCGGTTTGAAGGGTGGGGACAGTCCGTGGGTTCCGCCGGGCGGGGCGGGTGCGAACCCCGGGATCACCTTCCGGTTCCCGACCCGCCCGGCGGAAGCAATTGGGGGAACCGGCGCCGCCGGCTCCCGAAAGGGTTAGGTCATTCGCCCGCCATCGCCGGGATTTCGTAGGCGCGTTCGGCGTGGATGGTGATGTCCAGGCCGCGCTCCTCGTCGTCTGCGGCGACCCGGATGCCCATGGTCTTCTTCAAGACCCAGGCGATGACCCAAGTGACGACGAACGAGTAGGCGATCACCGCGATGGCGGCCAGCGCCTGCTTGCCGAGCAGGCCCAGGCCGCCGCCGAAGAACAGGCCCGTCCCCGCGTTGGGTGCGTCCGGCACCGCCAGGAACCCGATCAGCAGCGTGCCGAGGATCCCGCCCACAAAGTGGATTCCCACCACGTCCAAGGAGTCGTCGTAGCCCAGCTTCCGTTTCCAGGTCACGGCGACGGCGCAGACCACCCCGGCGGCCGCGCCTATGATCATGGCCCCAATCCCGTTGACGGCCCCGCACGCCGGCGTGATGGCGACCAGGCCGGCCACCATGCCCGATGCCGCCCCCAACGCCGTCGAATGCTTGTCCCGGACGCGTTCGAAGGCCATCCAGCCAAGGGTCGCGGCGGCCGTGGCCAGCAGCGTGTTGGTCAAAGCCACGCCCGCGTTGTTGCCGGAGGCCAAAGCCGACCCGGCGTTGAACCCGTACCAGCCGACCCACAGGAGCCCCGCGCCCAGTAGCACCAGCGGCAGCGAATGGGGTCGCGGCGGCCGTTTGAAAGACCGCCGCTGGCCCAGCACCAGCACCAGGGCCAAGGCCGCCGCCCCGGAGTTGATGTGCACGGCGGTGCCGCCCGCGAAGTCGATCGCCCCGAGCTTGTTGGCGATCCAGCCGCCCACGTACCCGGTGTCCGGGTTGTCGAAGGAGAAAACCCAGTGGCAGACCGGCGCATAGACCAAGACCGACCACAACGCCGCGAAAACGATCCAGGCCCCGAACTTCATCCGGTCGGCCGCGCCGCCCGCAATGATTCCCGTGGTCAGGGCGCAGAAAATACCCATGAAGCCGACCATGAGCATGGGCGGCAGTCCCGCCGGGTCGGGCGCCAGCATTCCCCGCATGCCGATGAATTCGGTGACATTGCCCAGCAGGCCGCCCCCGCCGTACGAATTGCCGAAGGCCATCGAATAGCCGATCAGCGACCAGGCGACCATGACGACGCAAAAGCCGCCCATCACCATCATGAGCATGTTCAGGGTGGTCTTGAACCCGGTCATGCCTCCGTAGTAGAAGGCCAGACCGGGCATCATCAGCGTGACCAGCGCAGTGCTGGTCAGAATCCAGGCCGTGTCGCCAGCGAGTATTCCGGCATCCATGTACGTCCCTCCTCAAAGTGTTAGGGGTGAACAAAGGACTCCCGCGCCACCCATCCTCAGCGCGGAAAGCGCCCCCCACGAAAACTCCGACGCACCGGGGTGTAAAACCGACGTTTCGGTCACGTTAATTCCGACCCTTCGGCGTAACACGGGTGATCTAATGTCAAGGGACCGGTCCACTGGCGTGACTCACAGTTGCAAGCTAGTGGACGCTACAGCTGGCCGGACAAGACCTTGAAGGAGTACCCCATGACCTCTGTGATCGCCCCCGAAGGACCCGTGGGCCAAGCCCTCGCCCCAAACATCGGCGCGGCCCCGGACCAATCGGACCGACTCAGCCTGACCGGACTGGCCCGCCGCGACGGGATCGAGTTCATCATGGCGACTTTCACAACCATGACCGGCCGGCCGTGCTCCAAACTGGTCCCGATCTGCGCCGCGCCGGACCTGGAGGCCGGCAAGATGGGCTTCGCGGGCTTCGCCGCCGGAGCGATCGGCCAAGAGCCGGGCGACGGCGACCTGGTGGTGATACCCGACCTGTCCTCCTACACCCCGCTGCATTTCATCAAACGGGGCCTGGCCATGGTCCACTGCGACCCGCAGTTGGACGGCCAACCCCACCCCTTCGCGCCCAGGCAGATCCTCCGCGCCCAGATGGCCAAGGCGGCCGAACTGGGCCTGGAGCTCAAAGTCGGCGCGGAGATCGAATACTTCCTGGTGGAAAAGGGCGACGGCTGGGACATCAGGGTGGCGGACCAGACGGACACGGCCCTCCAGCCCTGCTACGACGCCCGCGGCCTGATCCGCCAATTCGACCACCTGACGGACGTGTCCAGGGCCATGGAGTCCCTCGGCTGGCAGCCCTACGCCTCAGACCACGAGGACGCCAACGGCCAGTTCGAGCAGAACTTCGCCTATGACAACGCCCTGGTCACGGCCGACCGCGTGATCACCGCCCGCTACATCATCCGCATGCTGGCGGAAAAGCGCGGCATGACCGCCACCTTCATGCCCAAGCCCTTCATGGACCGGACCGGCAACGGCCTGCACCTGCATATGTCGCTGTGGGACGGGCAGGGCGGCGGCGTCTTCCCCGGCGACTTCACCCCGGAGAATCCCTACGGGTTGTCCAAGACAGCGCTCGGCTACGTGGCCGGCCTGTTGGACCACGCGCCGGGCCTGATGGCGGTGCTGAACCCGACCGTCAACTCCTACAAGCGGACGGCGGCCCTTTCGACGGCATCGGGCGCCACTTGGACGCCGCGCTACGCCAGCTACGGCGGCGACGACCGCGGCGTGATGGTCCGCGTCCCCGACAACAAGCGGGTCGAGATCAGGGTGGGCGACGGCTCGGCCTGCTCCTACCTCGCCATGGCCGCGTGCCTGGGCGCGGGCCTGGACGGGATGGCGCGCCACCTCCACCCGGGTCCAGCCGGCGCGAACCACCACGAGGGCCGGCCCGTGTTGGCCCGCACGCTGATGGACGCGGTTGAGGCCTTCGAGGACGATGCCGTGGTCAGAGCCGTGTTCGACTCCGTAGACCCAGCCGCCGGCGTTTCGCAGTATTACGCCACGCTGAAACGCAACGAGTTCTACGCCTGGCACGACGCGATCTCCGTTTGGGAGATCGAGCGGTACTTGACCGCGTAGTTTCCTCGCAGTACTATTTGATTCACTAGCCGAAACCCATAAGGAGGACCGCCATGTGCGGCATCGCCGGACTTCACTTCCGCAACCCGGACCTTTATCCGCGGCTGGGCGAATTGCTTGGCGCAATGCTGGGGCAGGCCGCCGGGCGCGGCAACGACTCGGCCGGGGTGGGCCTGTACGCAGACCCGGCCACCGTCCCCCCGGGGCAGTCCACCATCTGCGTGCTGGGCGACGGCACCCCCGCCAGGAGCGCGGCCCAGGCGGTGGCCGGCACCACGCCGGGGCTGGGCGACGTCACAGCGGCGGCCTTCGGCCAAAGCCTGGTGCTGACCGCCACCGCGCCGGAAGCGGAGCTTGAGGCGGCCGTCCGCGCCGCCCTACCCGCCGCGACCGTGATCTCGCGGGGCCAGTCGCTGACCGTGCTCAAGGGAATCGGGGAGCCGGAGGCCCTCGCGGCCGAATGGCGCCTGGCGGACCGGGGCGGCTGGCAGGGCGTGGCGCACACCCGCATGGCGACGGAATCCGCCGTCACGCCGGGCGGGTCGCATCCGTTCTCGGTCGGCTCCGACCAGTGCCTGGTCCACAACGGCTCCTTCTCCAACCACGAGTCGATCCGCAAGACGCTGCTCGGCAAGGGCGTCCAGTTCGACTCGCTCAACGACACGGAGGTCGGGGCCCGGTTCGTGGCGGACCGCCTGGCCGAAGGCGCCTCCATGAGGGAGGCGCTGACGGACCTGACCCGCGTGTTCGACGGCTTTTACACGCTGCTGGTGTCCTCCGCCACGGCCTTCGCGATTGTGCGGGACGCCATCGCGTGCAAACCCGCCATTGTGGCCGAGACCCCCGACCTGGTGGCGGTCGCCAGCGAATACCGCTACCTGACCGGCCTACCAGGCATTGAAACCGCTCGAATCTTCGAGCCCGACCCGGAAGTGGTGTACGTATGGGAACGCTCGCAATCGGCAAGTCAACTCGCGTCGACCTCAGCATCAACTCGGTAAGGGAACTCAACCAGGCCCTGCACCAGGCGGAGGCGGGCAGCGCCTGGGAGGTGACCCACCCGAACGGCCAGCACGCCATCGCCGTGGGCCTGACCCTCCCGTTGACCGTGCGGATCGAGGGCCATGTGGGGTACTTCGCCGCCGGCATGAACGAACAGGCCACCGTGGAGATCACCGGCAACGCCGGGGTCGGGGTGGCGGAGAACATGATGTCCGGCCGGGTGCACGTGGCGGGGAGCGCCTCCCAATCCGCCGGGGCGACCGCCCACGGCGGCTTGTTGGTCATCGACGGCGACGCGGCGGCCCGCTGCGGCATCTCCATGAAAGGCGTGGACATCGTGGTTGGCGGCAACGTGGGACACATGTCCGCGTTCATGGCCCAAGCCGGCGCGCTGGTTGTCTGCGGGGACGCCGGAGACGGCCTGGGCGACTCAATCTACGAGGCCCACCTTTACGTCCGAGGCGCGGTCGGCGCACTGGGTGCCGACTGCGTGGAGAAGGACATGCGCCCAGAACACGTCGAAGAACTCGCACGGCTCCTGGCCGCCGCCGGACGCGCCGAAAACCCCGCCGAGTTCCGGCGTTACGGTTCGGCCCGCCAGCTTTACAACTTCCACGTCGACAACGCCTTCGCTTACTGAGCAGCGCCGCAAGGAGACCCACCATGACTTCCACCACCACCTCAACTTGCCCGATGCCGTCCGGCCAAGTCCCCGAACCCCCCGCCGCCGCCAATACGACCGCGCCGACCGACCCGGCGGGGCGTGCGCGGGCGGTTGCGACGGCATCGGCGGGTGTGACCCAAACCGCCGACCCGGCGGCGTTGGGGCTGCGCGAGAACAACACGTTCGACAGGACCACAATGGCGGCCATCCGCCACGCGGCGCAGACCGGGCTTTACGACATCCGAGGCGGCGGGGCCAAGCGGAAACTGCCGCACTTCGACGACCTGCTGTTCCTGGGGGCGTCGATGTCCCGCTACCCGCTGGAGGGGTACCGCGAGCGCTGCGACACGGACGTGGTGATCGGGGCGCGGCACGCCAAGAAGCCGCTGCACCTGAAGACGCCCGTGACGATTGCGGGCATGAGCTTCGGGTCGCTGTCCGGCCAGGCCAAAGAGGCTTTGGGGCGCGGGGCCAGCGAAGTGGGCACCTCCACCACCACCGGGGACGGCGGCATGACCGAGGAAGAGCGGGGCCACTCGGAGACGCTGGTCTACCAGTACCTGCCGTCGCGGTACGGGATGAACCCCAAACACCTGCGGATGGCGGACGCCATCGAAGTGGTGCTGGGCCAAGGCGCCAAGCCGGGCGGCGGCGGCATGCTGCTGGGCCAGAAAATCACGGAGCGGGTCGCGGCGATGCGCACGCTGCCCATCGGGATAGACCAGCGTTCGGCGTGCCGCCACCCGGACTGGACCGGCCCGGACGATCTGCGGATCAAAATCACCGAACTGCGGGAGATCACGGACTGGGAGAAGCCGATCTACGTCAAGATCGGGGCGTCGCGGCCGTATTACGACGTGGCCCTCGCCATCAAGGCGGGCGCGGACGCGATTGTGCTGGACGGCATGCAGGGCGGCACGGCCGCCACCCAAGAGGTCTTCATTGAGCACGTCGGCATTCCGACCTTGGCCGCCATCCCGCCCGCCGTCGACGCGTTGCAAGAGGCTGGCCTGCACCGACAGGTCCAACTGATCGTCTCAGGCGGGATCCGTTCGGGGGCGGACGTGGCCAAGGCGCTGGCGCTGGGCGCGGACGCGGTCTCGATCGGCACCGCCGCCCTGATCGCCTTGGGCGACAACGACCCGGCGCTGGAAAACGAGTACCGCAAGATCGGCTCCGCGGCCGGATACTACGACGATTGGCAGGCGGGCCAGGATCCCGCCGGCATCACCACCCAAGACCCGGAACTCTCCAAACGCCTGGACCCGGTCGCGGCGGGCCATCGACTTGCTAATCTGCTCAGAGTGATGACCATGGAAGCCCAGATCATCGCGCGAGCCTGCGGCAAAGCCCACCTGTTGCACCTTGAACCGGAGGACCTGGTCGCGCTGACAATCGAGGCCGCCGCCATGACCCGGCGGCCGCTGGCCGGAACCAACTGGATTCCGGGGCTCGCGGGCGCGTACGGCGGACCGGGAGCCTAAGAAACACAATGATCGGATTCGCCATTGCCGGATTGACCGCCACAGCCCTCGGCTGGACGGTGCTAACCCGGCGGGTGATGCTGTTCGCCCACACTTTCGGGGCGGGCGCGCCGGAACTGCCGGGCTCCCGACGCGACCGTCCCTGGCGGCGGACCTTGGCGATGCTGCGCGAATTCCTGCTGCACCGCCGGTTGGCCCGCAAGCCGGTGGTCGCCGTGGCGCACTGGCTGACCATGTTTTCCTTCCTGGTCCTGGTCGCCACTTTGGCCCAGGCCACCGGCCAGTTGTTCGACCCGCATTACGAGTTGCCGCTGATTGGCGGGTGGACGCCGTGGAACTGGCTGACCGAGTTTTTCGCCTGGGCGGGGTTGGCCGGGATCCTCGTCCTGATCGGCATTCGGATCGGGGCTTCGCGGCGGTCGGAGGGCCGGCGGTCGCGATTCTTCGGCTCGCACCAGTGGCGGGCCCGCTACGTCGAGGCGACCATCTTGGCGGTGGTCGTGCTGGTGTTGTGGCTGCGCGGTTTGGAGTCTTTGGCGGTTGGCCCGGAGGGGGCCGCCCGGTTTGCCTCGACCGCTTGGATTGGGCGGCTGTACGGCCCCGACCTGCCCGGCGACGCGTTCGCGGTCTGGGTTTGCTCCCTCGCCCTGGCGAAGATCCTGGTCAGCTACGCCTGGATGGTTGTTGTGGGCCTCACGCCCACAATGGGCGTCGCCTGGCACCGCTTCCTGGCTTTCCCGAACCTGTGGACCTCCCGGAACCCTGACGGCTCCCCCGCTTTGGGCGCCCTGCCGGGGTTGGTGGTGGACGGCCGGGCCGTGGACCTTGAAGACCCGGAGTTGGACGAATCGGTCTTTGAGCGCCTCGGCGCGGGCGTGGTCGCGGACCTGACCTGGCGCGACCGCCTCTCCCTGGCGACTTGCACCGAATGCGGCCGCTGCCAGGAGGTTTGCCCAGCATGGGCCACGGACAAGCTGCTCAGCCCCAAGTTGCTGGTGGGCGCCCTGCGCGACCACGCCTTCGCCGCCGGGCCGGGGGCGGTCTTGTTCGGCCCGCATTCGCACGAGCAGTTTTCGGGTGGCCCCGGCTCTGATTCGGACGCCTCCTGGACCCAATTGGTGGGCGGCTCCTCCCCGTGGGCCGTCAGCGCCGAGGCCCTGTGGGCCTGCACCACCTGCGGGGCCTGCACCGACGCCTGCCCGGTCGGGGTGGAGCACGTGGACCAAGTGGTCGAGTTGCGGCGCCACCAGGTGCTGGTGGCGGGCGAATTCCCAACCGAATTGGCGGGCGCGTTCCGCAACCTGGAACGCCGCAAGAACCCCTGGGGCATGCTGCCGAAGAAGCGCCTCGACTGGACCCGGGGCTTGGACTTCGAGGTGCCGGTCCTGGGGCGGGACGTGGAGTCGCTCGCGGAGGTCGACTACCTGTACTGGGTGGGCTGCGCGGGCGCGTTCGACGATCACGGTCAGGCGACCGCGCGGGCCCTGGCCCAGTTGCTGCGCCGGGCCGGGGTCAGTTTCGCGGTGCTCGGCGCCGCCGAATGCTGCACCGGCGACCCGGCCCGCCGCACCGGCAACGAGTCGCTGTTCGCCAGCCTGGCCAGCGGCAATGTGGAAACCCTGAATGAGGCGGGGGCGACCCAAATCGTGGTCACCTGCGCGCATTGCCTGAACTCGCTGGCGGGCGAATACGGCCCGTTCGGCGGCCGCTACCAGGTGGTCCACCACACCGAACTGCTGGCGAGGCTGATCGAGGAGGGCAGGCTGGCGCCCGAGGCTTTGCCGGACGGGATTGCCGGCGAGGTCACCTACCAGGACCCCTGCTACCTGGCGCGGCACAACAACCAGGTGGCGGCCCCCCGCCAAGTGCTGAACGCGATCCCCGGCCTCAAGCTGGTGGAGATGGCGCCGTCCGGGCGGGCGGGGAACTGCTGCGGCGCGGGCGGCGGCCGCATGTGGTTGGAGGAGTCCGGGACCAGGATCAACGCCCGCCGCTTCGGCCAGGCCGCCGCCACCGGCGCCGGGGCGGTCGCCACCGCCTGCCCGTTCTGCAACGTCATGATGGCCGACGCCGCCGCCGCCGTCTCCGCCGAAACCCAAGTCCGCGACGTGGCCCAACTGCTACTAGCATCCCTCCCGGAAATGGGGACGGTACCTATTTCCGGCTCGCCGGAAATAGGTACCGTCCCCATTTCCGTTCCCAGCGATCCCACAACCACCGAAACCGACCTTTCGGAGCGAACTGGTCAAGTCAGCGAGGAGTCACCGTGAAGATAATTGTGCTGGTCAAGTACGTGCCTGACATCGAGGCCGGGTACGAGTTCAACGCCGCGCGGCGGCTCGACCGCACCGGGGAGGGGCTGCTCAACCAACTCGACGAGTACCCGTTGGAGGAAGCCCGCCGCCTGGCCACGGACCTGGGCGCGGAAGTGGTGGCCCTGACCGTGGGTCCAGACGAGGCCGAAGAGGCGGTCCGCCGCGCCCTCCAGATGGGCGCGGATTCCGGGGTCCACGTTTGCGATGAGGCGGTGGAGGGCTCGGACGCGCTGGCCACCTCGCTGGTCTTGGCCGCCGCCATCGAGCACCTTGGCGGCGCCGATTTGATTCTTTGCGGCGCCGGGTCGGCCGATTCGACGACCTCCCTAGTCCCCGTCCAGCTGGCCGCACGGCTCCAGATTCCCGCATTGACCGGTGCGGCCAGCTTGACGGTCCAAGCTGGCGTGGCCGCCATCCGCCGGGACGAGGACAAGTTTTCATTGGAGTTGGCCGCGCCCCTGCCCGCCTTGGTGTCAGTGACGGACAAGGCCAACGAGCCCGCCTATCCCTCGGCCAAAGCGGTGATGCTGGCCCGCAAGAAGCCGGTCGAGGTCTTGGAGCTTGAAGACCTTGGGGTGGATTCAGCCGCAGTCGGCGCCGGGGCGGCCAAAGCCCAAGTGCTGGGGATTGAGCCGGTCCCGCCCAGGGCCGGCGGCCAAGTGCTGGACGCCGAATCCGAAGACGTGGTGGCGGCGTTCGTCGCCCTGCTCCAAGCCAACGCGCTGATCTGAGGGGAATGGGATAACGATGGCTGAAATCCTGGTTTTGCTGACCGACCCAAACACGGACGAGGAACTCCTGGCCCTCGCGGCGACCTTGGGCACGCCGGTGGGCGTGCGGGTCGAGGGCGGTTCCGAGGCGGCGGCCCATCCCGGCGCGGTGGCGGGAGCGCTGGCGGAAGTGGCGTCCGGGCGGCCGGTCGCGGCGGTCTTGCTGCCAGCTGGGCTGTTCGGAGCCGAGGTCGGGTCGCTTTTGGCGTTGCGCCTCGGGTCGGGAGTCATCACGGACGTGACCGCGATCGCCGCGGACTTGACTGCCACGAAGCCCATCATGGCGGGCACGGCGCTGGCGCGGGTCCGGGTGGCTGAGGGCCTCCCGATCTTCACGGTTCGCCCCGGCGTCCAGGCGCCGCCGTATACCGGCCAGGCCGAAGAGGTCGCGGTGGCCCCGCCCCCGCCTGACCCGGGCGAAGCGCTGGTGGAGGTGAGGGGGGTGGCTGAGCGGACGGCATCGGGCACGAGGCCTGACTTACTGAGCGCCAACATAATCGTGTCGGCGGGGCGGGGCACGGGCGGCGACCTGGCGGCGGTGGAGGAACTGGCGGACGCTTTGGGAGCGGCGGTTGGCGCGTCGAGGGCGGCGGTGGACGCGGGCTGGGTCGACTCGTCGCTGCAGGTGGGGCAGACCGGGAAGACCGTGAACCCGAAACTGTACGTGGCGGCGGGCATCTCCGGCGCGATCCAACACCAGGCGGGCATGCGCGGGGCGGGGCTGATTGTGGCCGTCAACGAGGACCCGGACGCGCCGATCTTCGAGATCGCGGACCTCGGCATTGTGGGCGACCTGGCCGAAGTCCTCCCGGCGGCGGCCGCCGCGGTCCGGTCCCTCTGACATGAC
>JAITFE010000127.1 GCA_031281585.1 Bifidobacteriaceae bacterium
AACCTGGCCAACGCCGGTTCCGCCAACCTGCGGGACGTCGATCTGCCAACCTACGTCCTCATACGGCGCTTCGAGGAGGTGATCGACGCGGCCAACGCCAGGCTAGGCCCCATGTCGGATGGCCAATACCTGCTCGAGCGCAGCGACACCAGGGAGGCGACCAGGAAGCGGCGAACTGGCCTGGCCCTGCGTGTGATGGACAACTCGACCGGCCAGGCCCGCGACCCCAGAACCCTGTCCGGAGGCGAGACTTTCTACGTCTCCCTGGCCCTCGCGCTGGGCTTGGCGGACGTTGTCACCGCGGAGGCGGGCGGAATCAGCCTGGAGACTCTGTTCGTGGACGAGGGTTTCGGATCGCTGTCGGAAGAGGCCCTCGAGTCGGTCCTGACCCAACTCAACCGCATCCGGGCAGGTGGCCGGGTGGTGGGCGTGGTGTCCCACGTCGACGCTCTCAAACAGGCCATCCCGGACCGCATCGAAGTCCGTCCCTCTCGCCAGGGCGGCTCCACTCTCAAGGTCCGCTCGGCCGCCCCCGCATGACCCAGCGCGTCCCGACCATGCGAACCCGCCCGCAGCGGCGCGGCGTGCCAAAGCCTGTTCGGCGTAACATGCACTGCATGAGTGACACCATCGTGGCGGTGGTGGGAAAGAAGGGGCGGGTTGTGATGCCCAAGCCTTTGCGTGACGGGCACCATTGGGAAGAGGGAACAAGCTTGGTGTTCATCGACCGGCCCGAAGGCGTCCTGGTCATGACCAGGACGGAAGCGCTTCGGGCCGTGCGCAAGTCCCTCACGGGCGCGGGATCTTTGGCGGAAGAGCTGATCGCGGAACGCCGTTCGGAAGCGGCGCGCGAGGCCAAGAGATGAACGCGCCGTCGGTGCTGGGCTCATCCGGCTTGCTCGCGTTTCTTCAGGAAGAACCAGGATTTCAGCAGATTGAGGCTGCGCTTGAAACATGCGCGGTTTGCGGTGCGGCCAACTGGTCGGAGGTGGCGCAAAAGGTGGCCCAGCATGGGGGAGATTGGCAGTTGGCCAAGGCGACCCTCACCAACTACGGCTTGACCGTGGAGCCGGTCACTGCCGCCGATGCCGAATTGGCCGCAACCATCTGGGCCGCCGCCCCGTCGCTGCCGTTGGGCGACCGCCTCGGCCTCGCCTTGGCGATGCGGCTCAAGGCAGCCGCTCTCACCGCCGATGCCGCTTGGTCCGCTGCGTACGACCAGGCCGTTGTCATCCGCTGACCGGGGCCGCCAACCCTGCCGCCGGCACCGAAACGCGGCACCTCATCGTCATGTTTCCCGCAACGCTATCCTCACCGGCGGGAGGGAAGCACGCTGAGGCCATCCGGTGGGAGCATTGAATATGACATCGCCCCACAGCCAGGTGCCGGGACCCCACAAGAATCGGCGCACCGTCGCGGCCGCCGTGGTCGTGGTCGTGGTGGTATTTGCCGTTGGAGTGGCCGGCGGCGTGGTGATTTGGAAAAACCTGGCGGGGCGGGAAGTGTCCGAACCGGTCTCGCCCGTGGTCCCCACTCGCAATGACGCGTACGTTGAGGCCAACCAGGCGGGGCGGCCGGGGCCGTCACAGCCAGGCCAGCCCACTGTCGACCTTGAGATGAACGGGGCGTTCACCGTTCTTTGGAGCACCTCGACCGACGGTGAGAACATGGCGGTGGCCGCGAACCAAGTGATCGTCAGCGGTGGCGGGGAAGAAGTCCCGACCATGCACGGGTACGACCGCGCCACAGGCGAAAGGCTGTGGTCCGTCAACGGTCCGGAACTGGCAGGGGCCAGGTGTTGGGACACCGACTCGACCGCGCTGATGGCCTGCGCAAGCGCGGCCGATGGCGGGCGGTTGTGGCTGATGAACCCGGCCACCGGCGCCGTGGAACTGGAAAAGCTTGGGCCCGCTGAGGCGGCCGAAGATTGGGGTCTGCTGCGCCTGCTCGAGGTTGACGGCGGCTACCTCTTGGACTATTTGTCGCGGGGCTCGGTCGGCGAGGAGGAGGGACGCCGACTGGCTTTTGCCCAGGCGGACGGGTCGGTCCGGTGGGACGCCATGCTGCCGCAGGAGGGGATTGGCGTGGATCCCACCACGCCCTGGTACGCGGTTGACGGGATCGTGATCGGGGATCGCGGCTGGGCGGCGTTCGATCTGGCGACTGGAGCGAACCTGGTCGAGGGAATTGAGGACTGCCCCGGCGTGCAGGTGTTCCCCGGTCGGCACCTGTGGTGCCATTCGACCGCCTATGACCGGCCGCCCCAGGTGGTTCAACATGGGGACGCTGAGCCGGCAACGGTCCATTTCGCCACCGCGCTGGCCCGGTTCGCCTGGATCGAACACCCCGGCAACCTGCTCTTGGCATCCGATGCCGCGCCCTTCACCACAACCGGTTACGGGCCGATTGACCCCGTCACGGAGACACCGATCGGATCCTGGACCATTGAATTTGAGCAGGTCGAATGGGCCGTTTGGAACGGCGGGGAAATGATTGCGGCCCTCGCTGGCCAGGGAATCTCCTTCGTTGACCTGGCCACGGGCGAAGTGGTCTCCAAAGCGGACTACGCGGATTCGGCCAGCAGCCGGGCGGTCGGCTCGGACTGCCGATTCCTTGATGACTCAAGGCTCCTGGTCCTGTATGACAGCTTCCCCAAGGCCCGCGGGGCGGCGCTGATTGACGCCCGCACAGGTGAGAGCCTTGGCTCCTTCGAGGCGCTGGCAGTCAAGGCCCCACACGGACCACGCGCCGCCGAACCGTACATCATCGCGGCGACCGAGGGCACCGTCCCCGTGCGCTCCGCGCGCATGCTCCACTACTTGGTCCCGACGCCTGCTCTGACTCAGACGCCAGACAATCCGAGACAAGGGGAGTGACCGCGGCGCTGGCGATGCCCGCAGGCGTCACGCCTGGCTTTCGCGGCCTTGGCTCTGGGCGTCGAAGGGGCAGGGACCCAATGACCAAGAGCGTTCGTCGGTCGCGGAGAACAGCTCGCGGCGCCGACGGATTCTTTCGCGTTCGCTGGCCGGGTCGGGGTTCGGCACCGACACCAGAAGCTCTTGCGTGTAGGGGTGCCGCGGAGACTCGATGACCGTCATGGTTGGCCCCGCTTCGACTATCTGCCCGCCATACATGACGATCACCTCGTGGCAGGTTTGCGCGACCACCGCCAGGTCGTGGGAGATCAAGATGTAGGCCGTCTGGGTTTCGGTCTGGATCCGGGCCAGCAACTCAAGGATTTCGGCCTGGATTGTGACGTCCAGCGATGACACGGGCTCGTCAAGCGCGATCAGTTCTGGTTTGAGCATCAAAGCCCGTGCGATCGCGATCCGCTGGCGTTGCCCCCCGGAGAACTCGTGCGGGAACCGGCCCAGGACCCCCTGCGGCAGGTAGACCTCGTCTAGGACTTCGCGGATGCGCTGTCGGGCGTCCATCTTCGCGCCGGTGACCAGGAGCGGTTCGCGCAAGATGTCGCTGACCGTCATCCGGGGGTCAAGTGACGAGTACGGATCTTGGAACACCACGCCAATGCGCCGCCAGAACGCCCGCCGCGCGTCCTTGTCGCGATAGTCGAGGGTCTTGCCCTCCAAACTCACCGCTCCCCCCGTGGGCTCGTACAACCCCAGCAGCGTGCGCAGCAGCGTGGTCTTCCCCGAACCCGATTCGCCGACAATCCCGAGGGTCTGGCCGCCGGAGAGCTCAAAGGAGGCGCAGCACACGGCGTGGATCGTTTGACGCCGCTGGAACGGCCGGTGGGTCTGGAAATGCTTCGTCAGTTGGTCGACCCGCAGCAGCGAAGCGGGGGCTTGTCCAGTCATTCGGCCACGCTCCGGGGAAGCCTGGGGATCTTCTCCAACAGGCTGCGGGTGTACGGGTGGCGGGGGTTGGAGAACAAGGCGTCGGTGTCGCCGACCTCGACCACCAGCCCGTCTTTCATGACGATCACCCGGTCGACCAGGCCCGCCACCAGCGCGAGGTCGTGCGTGATGAAGATCATGGCCGCGCCGACGAACTCCCTGGCCTCCTCGAGCGTGTCCAAGACCCGCGCCTGGACCGTGACGTCCAGCGCGGTGGTCGGCTCGTCGGCAATGATGAGCTTCGGCTCCGCCACAATGGCCAGGCCGATTACCACCCGCTGCCGCATGCCGCCGGATAGCTCATGCGGGTATTGGTAGAGGCGCTGCTCGGGGTTGCCAATGCCGACACGGTTCAACACGTCGACGGCCCGCTCCTTGATTTGCTGGTCCCGCAGCTTGGCCGGGCTGAGCGCCTGCATGGTCTCCTTGAAGTGGTGGAAGACCGTCAGCACGGGGTTCAAGCTGGTCATCGGGTCCTGCAGGATGATGCTGATCTTCCGGCCCCTGACCGTCTGCCAGCCGGCGTAGTCAAGGCCTCCCAGGACCTGGCCGTCAAAGGTGATGCGCCCTGAGACCTCCGCGCCCGCCGGCAGCAAACCCACCACGGAGGAGACTGTGACGGTCTTCCCGGAACCGGACTCGCCGACCAGGGCGACCACCTCGCCGGGTTCCAGCTTCAGCGACAAGTCGTCAACCGCGACCACGCCCTCGTGGGGGAACTCCACCCGCAGGTGGTCGATCTCCAGCACCGGTCCCCCGGCGCCTCCGGCCCCGACGGCATCGCCGACGCCACCAGCCTCACCGGCGCTCTTGGACGCGGCGGAGCGCTCCACAGAAACGGCGGGAACCACCGGCGCCGCGGCAGCGGCTTTTGCCGGCGCCCGGCCGGCCCCCCGCGCACGGCCAGCGCGTTTCCTCAAGTAGTTGTTGGTGGCGCGATGCGGATTGAGGGCTTGCCGGATCGACTCGCCGAGGAAGTTGATCGCCAGCACGAACACGATGATCGCGAGCCCGGGGAAGTAGAACATCCAGGGCCTGGTCATGGCGGAGTCTTTGGCGTTGGACACCAGAAGGCCCAGGGAGGTGTCGGGGGCGCGAATCCCGAAGCCGAGGAAGGACAAACCGGATTCGGCGAGTACGGCCGTGCCGATCAGCAGGGTCACGGAAACGATCACCTGGTCCAGGACGTTCGGCAGCACATGCCGAACCAGGATCCGAAGGTTCGAGGAGCCCATCAAGATGGCCGCGTCCACATAGAGTTCGTTCCGGACGGCGGTGGAGACCCCGCGGACCAGCCGAGCCATGGAGGTCCACAAGAGCGCGGCCAGCACCAGCGACAGCGTCAACGTTGACACGCCCACCCCCGACAAACGGGATCCCAGGAAGCTGGCCAGCGCCATGGACGGGATGGTCAAGATCAAGTCCACGATCCGCATGATCACGTTGTCCACGGCCCCGCCCCGGAATCCGGCCACCATGCCGCCGACAACGCCCAAGATTGTGGCGGGGATGGCGACCATGAACGCGATCGACAGCGACTGCCGCAGACCGCGCAACACCAGCGCGAGCATGTCGTGGCCCAACACGTCGGTCCCGAACGGATGCACGGGGGAAGGCGGCTGGTTCGGGTCGGGCGTGATGTCGGCGTAGCCGTACTTCCAAAGCGGGCCCAAGAGCGCGGCCAGAACCATTGCCAGCACAACCGCCAAGGCGATGATGGCGACCGGGTTGCGCAGGAAGCGGCGCCGGGCGACCGCCCAAGACGACATGGACCGCTGGTCGCTGGCGGCCCGAACGGAAGGCGTGTCAGACATGTCCGCTCCTGCGCATCCTGGGGTCGAGGAACCGGTAGGCGATGTCCGTCAACAGGTTGAAGAGCACCACGGCGGACGCTGACACCATCAGCCAGCCCAGCACGGTGTTGACGTCGGAGCGCCGCAGGGCGTCCAGCAGCAGGGCGCCCATGCCGTTCCATTGAAAGACCGTCTCGGTGATGATCGCGCCGGAGAACAGCCCCGGAAGTTCCAACCCGATGATCGTGATGAGCGGAACCAGGCTGGGCCGGATCACATGGGATCTGAGCACCACCCCGCGCGGCAGGCCGCGCAGGATCGCGTACCTCACATGGTCCGCGTCGAGTTCCTTGATGGTGGCTGTGCGTTGGTACCGGGTCCACGAGGCGAGGTGCACCAGGATCAGGACGATTGTCGGAAGAATCAGGTGGCCCGTCAGGTCGCCGACGTGACCCCAGAAACCTTGTACCGGCGGGACCGATTGGTAGCCGACGGTGTAGAAGATCCGGTAGCCGGTGGTTTGGTTGATCCAGATGCCGGCTTGTTTGAGCAGCACGGCCATCCAGAAGCTGGGCAGCGACAGCAAGACGAACGAGCCAAACGTCAAGGTCAGGTCGGGGAGCCTGCCTTGCCGCAGGCCGGAGACCAGGCCGGCTAGGACGGCCAGGATGATCGCGACGATCATCGCGACGATCACCAAACGCAGGGTGACGACCACCCGTTCGCCCAGCTCGGCGCCAATGTCCAAGGTGGGCGAGACGGACTGGCCGAAGTCGCCGGACAGGACGCCCGCAATCCAGTTGAGGTAACGCTGGGGGAGCGGCAGGTCAAGGCCCAGCCGGTGCTCCTCGGCTTTGATGACGGATTCGCTGACGGGCGGATCCTGCTGTTTCATCTCCGCAAGCGGGTCTCCCGCCAGGGACACCAGCAAGAAGATCAGCACGGAAGAGGCGAACAGCACCAGCAGGCTGTTGAGCACACGGACTACGATGCCGCGAACCACGCCGGCCCCTCCCTCCTGTTTGTGAAACGGTTGATTTGCGCTCGCCCGGCGGGGCCGTCACCCGTAGAAGCCCGCCTCGACGGGCCGGATGCGGCCCCAGTGCCACCACGGCACCGAATGGTCGAGTTGGTCCGACCACCCGAAGAACCGCTTCGAGTACGGGTAGTACGTGCCGTACCAGAACAGGGGCACCCATTCCACGTCGCGCGCCCAAACGGCCTGCAGTTCGCGGTAGATCCCGCCCCGCGCCGCCTGGGGGACGGTGGTGCGGCCGGCCTGGTAGAGGCGGTCCGCGTCCCGGTTGTGGTGGCGTCCCAGGTTGGCGCTGCCTCCGCTGGCGTACTTGTTGGCCGTCACCTCCGGATCGGGCGACATGCCGCCGCCGACTATGAACAGGTCGAAGTCGGCATCGGGCGCGCTGAACGTGTTCTTCCAGTCGACCGATGAGAGCCCGACCGGCTGGGCGGCTATCCCGACCTGAGCGAGGGAGGCGCAAACCTCCCTCGCCAAAATGCGGTGGGCGTGGAACATCTGCATGAAGAACACGGACAGGTTCAGGCGGACGCCACCGGCGCCGCGGGTCAGGCCCACTTCGTCGAGGAGGCGATTGGCCAGGCCCGGATCGTGTTCGGGGGCTTTGGCGTCAGGGTTGAAAGCCCAATCGACCGACCGGATCCAGTAGTTGTCCCACGGCTCTGCCACGCCCGGGTCGGCGATTTGGCTAAACCGGGTGCGGTCCACCGCGGCGGCGATTGCGCGCCGCGTCAGGGGGTTGTCCCACAGCGGTTTGCCGTGGTTGAAGTCCAGCAGCGCCATGCCCGGACCGGGCTTGCGGTCCAGCCGGACCAACCCCTCGGATCCCTCCAAGAGACCGAGCCTGTCGAATGTGAGGGTGTCTTGGGGCACGCAATGGGCTTCGCCCCGGCAAACCATCGCCACGCATTCGTCCCGGTCGGGGACAATCCGGATGGTGATGCGGTCGATCTCCGGCTGCGCCCCCCAATGCCCCGGGACGGCCTCCAACTCGATCCGTTCGCCCGGAGTCCATTCGACGAACCGGAACGGCCCCGACCCGATCGGCTTGAGGTTGTGCGGGTTGGTCGCCCAGTCGGTGCCCTGGTACAGGTGCGCCGGGACGATGTGCGTGAAGATGAAGTTCCCCAACTGGGTGAGGAACCCGGCGTTGGGCTCGCGCAGAACGTAGTCGACCGTGTGCCGGCCCACCTCCTCGATCGCGGCGACGGAGGTTAAGAACCTGCCCGCCTCGTATCCCCGGAGGATCGCCTCGGTGTGGCTGTACGCGACGTCGTGGCTGGTCACCGGCTCGCCGTCATGCCACCGCGCCGCCTGGTTGAGGTGGAACCGGAACCGCCGCGCGGCATCGAGCACCTCCCAATGGGTGGCCAAGTCCGGAAAGACGACCGGGTTGTACCACTCGTTGAGGACCACGCGGTTGTAGATGTTGTTGCACACCAGGTAGCCGGCCGAGCCGGTGTAGTTGCGGTAGCAGTCGTTGAATTCGACGGCGTCGATCGGCGTGGCGACCACAAAGTGCCGGGGGTCACCCATTGACCGCTCCCGACTGCGGGACCGGCCGGATGCGCCCCCAATGCCAGAACGGCACCGAGTACTGCAACTGGTCCGCCCAGCCGAAGAACTTGGGGCTGCGGGCGAAGTAGTGGCCGTACCAGTAGCACGGAACGAACGTCACGTCATCGGCCCAAACCCGTTGCAGCTCCCTGAACAGTTGGCCGCGTTGCGCCTGGTCAATGGTGGCCTGGGCCTTTTCGAAGATCTGGTCCACCGCCGGGTTGGCGTACCCGATCCAGTTGCCCACGCTGGTGGACGCGTACCGGGCGGCGAGCACGCCCGGGTCGGGCGCCATGCCGCCGCCGGAGACCACAATGTCGAAGTCGCCGCGTTCGTCCACGATCGCCTTCCAGTCCGGCGAGCGCAGGGCCACCGGCTCGGCTTCGATTCCGATCTCCGCGAGTTGCCTGGCCAGCGGCCGGGCGATGTCGCCGTGCCAGCCGAACGTGTGCATGTAGTAGAGCTTCATCCGGTGCCGGACGCCGTCCGGGCCGCGGGGCACTCCGGCCTGGTCCAGCAGCCGCTCCGCCGCCTCCTTGTCAAAGCCGAGCGCGCTGACCGATTCGTCGTAGGCCCAAGCCACGTTGGGGATCAGGTAGTGGTCCCAGGATTGGGACACGCCCTCGTCGAACAGCTTCTGGTCGAAGGCCCGCCGGTCGGTGGCGTGCGCGATCGCCTGGCGGGCGGCCAGGCGCCCCCAGACGGGGTGGCGATGGTTGAACTCCAGGCGCGCCATGCCAGCGCCGCGTTGGGCGGTGACGTAGAACCGCGACCGGTCAAACCCGTCCAACAAGTGCAGCCGGTCGAATGTGAGCACGTCTTGGACCATGTAGTCCGCGTCGCCGCGGGCGACCATCCGGACCGCCTCGTCCAAGTCCTCGACAACGAGCAACTCGATGCGGTCCACCATGGGGCCCGGCCCCCAGTGGTCTTTGACCGCCTCCATGACCACATTGCCCCCTGGCGTCCACTCCGCGACCCGGAACGGGCCGGAGCCGACCGGATCCTGATTGTGCGGGTTCACGGCCCAATCCGTGCCCTCATACAGGTGGGCCGGCAGCACCAGCGCGGTGATGAAGTTCCCCAGCTTCGTCAAGAAGGAGGCGTCCGGGCGCTTGAGGACGTAGTCGACCGTGTGCCGGTCGACCTCCACGATCTCCTCGACCCCGGCGAAGGACGCGGCCGCCTGGTACCCCTTTGCCACCTGCTCGGTGTGCGTGAAAGCCACGTCGTGCGCGGTGACCGGCACTCCGTCCTGCCACCTGGCCGCGTGGTTCAAGTAGAGCCGGTAGACGCGGCCGCCGTCGATCACCTCCCAGTGCGTCGCCAAGTCCGGGTAGACCACGGGGGAATCCCATTCGTGCAGGACAACCCGGTTGTAGATGTTGGCTGAGACTATGTAGCCGGCCGAGCCGGTCACGTTGCGGTAGGCGTCGTTGAACTCCGTGGTGCCCTGATCGGTCACCACGCGGAAGATGTTCGTCATTGAATCTCGCTCCTGTGTGCGCGCCGCCGCCCGCGCACGGCCCGGCCCGGCCCAGCAAGGCAAGGCTGGCGGGTGGGCGGCGGGCGGCGGCCCAAGGGGGCTGGTCAGGCCAGGAAACCCCAGTTGTTGATGTTCCAGGTCAGGCCGTACTTGCTCATCGAAGGCTCCAGGCCACCGAAATCCTTCGAGTGGATCAGCACGTTGCCGATCGAGTACAGCGGCAGGGCGATCGCCTCGCTGAGCAGCATGTTGTCCATCTCTTGGAGGATGCGCACCTGCTCGGCCGGATCCAGGGCCACATTCCCCTCCGCGACCAACGCGTCGAAAGCGGCCGAGGAGTACCCTGAGCCGTTCCGCGCCTTGCCGGTCCCGTACCACTGGTCCAGGGCCTGAACGCCCAGGTCGGAGGCGGTGGCGGTGATCAGGATGTCGAACTTGCCGGCGAAGCCGTCGGTACCGTAACGGGTGTTGTCCGCCGCGTCGATCGTGGTCTCAATGCCGATCGCCTTGAGTTGGCTGTTGAGGATCTCCGCCATCTGCATGCGCTCCGAGTCGGATGAGTAGGTGAGGATGGTCAACGGCCGCAGGGCCTCGCCGCTGGGCAGGTACAGCTTGCCGTCGGTGATCTTGTAGCCGGCGTCCGTCAGGGCTTTCTTGGCGCCTTCGACGTCGCCTTGGCCCACGCCCAGCGCCTTGGCCGCGTCCACGTACGGGTCGCCGGAGTAGCCGCTGTAGGCCTGGCCCGGCGCGAACGCCAGCGAACCCAGCACCGGGGCCGAAGGGTCGTACTGCTTCGGGATGCGGGTGACGAAGTCCGAGGAGTCGATCGCCTGGGAAACGGCTTTGCGCAGCACCGGGTCGCCCAAGCCGTCGCCGACCGCTTTGAAGATCAGGTGATAGTAGGTCAGGCTGCTGGCGATCTGGACCGAGGACCCCTCAATGGCGTTCGCCTTCTCCACGGTTTCCAGGGACGGGTTCTGGTACACGATTGTGACCTCGCCGTTCTGATAGGCCGTGATCACCTCGCTCGGGGAGGTGATGTAGCGGTAGTGGATGGTGTCCAGGTGGGCGGGGCTGCCGTACCATTTCTCGTTCTTCACCATGGTCAGGGAGATGTCGGCTTGGAAGTCCGAGATGACATACGGGCCGCCGGACACCTTGGGCTGGTTGTTGACGAAGCCGTCGTTGAAGGATGTCGCCAGGTCGCCGTATTCGGCGGCGATGTGCGCCGGCAGCAGCGTGATGAACAAGGTCTTCCACATGGAGAACGGCTTGTCGAACACGGCCGTGACCGTCAGTTTGTCCTCCGATGCCGTCAACGTCAGCGAGTCGTAGCCAGCCGTCCACGCCGCGGTGCAGTCCGCGCACTGGCGCGGGTCCTGCGCCGACCACGTGTACAGGAAGTCGTCCGCGTCGATCGGCTCGCCATCCGACCACACGGCTCCGGGCTTGATCTTGTAAACCACGGTCATTGGGTCTTCGCTGGTCACCTCGGCCGACTCCATCAAGTCGGTGTTGAGCTGCAGCGCGCCGGCGTAGTCGCCGTAGAACACATGGGGGTAGAACGGCCATTGCGCTTGCCGGTTGCCGGTCGTGTCGCCTTGCGCGGTCAGCGGGTTCCAGCTTTTCGGAGTTGAGATGAACCCCGCGAAGACGGCTTCGCCGCCGTCTTTGACGCTGGCCGGAGACTCCTCGTCGCTGGCTCCGGCCGAGGCCGTGGACTTGCCGGTCGGGGTTTCCTCAAGGGGAGCGCAACCAACCGTGGGGATCAACAGGGATAGGGCGAGCGCGCCGATTGCCAGCGCCTCACCTTTGCGGTGCTGCTTCATTTCAGTTCTTCCTCTGCCTTCGGGAGATGGCACTGTTCGGCGGGTGACCGACAGAGCCGGGTCAGGGGCGCCCAGGCCGCTGATCCCGCGAAGAGCAGGACGGACAGCGCGGCGCAAGGTGCTGGCCAGTATTTCCCACGGCCCGCTTCACTGTCAAGGCGCTGGTCAACCCGTGCGGGACGCCCCGGATCCCAGACCAGAGCCCGCCGCCCGCAGGGTCGTTTGGTCTTGGAGAGCAGGCCGTCCCGGCGGCATTCCCAACCACGCCGGCCGGGCGGCCAACCCAGGCGGCCGTCCCGGCCCCTGCCACCCGCCGGTTCGGACGTCAACGGTCAACGCCGGGGGCCCGCGGCGGGAGCGTTACTGGATCACGGCATCGACCAAATCTTTGGCGGCGGCCTGCACCTGGGCGAGGTGGTCCTGCGAGACGAACGACTCGGCGTAGATCTTGTAAACGTCCTCGGTGCCGGACGGCCGGGCGGCGAACCAGGCACAGTCGGTGGTGACCTTGAGGCCGCCGATCGGCACCCCGTTGCCGGGCGCTTTGACGAGGCGCGCGGTGATCGGGTCGCCCGCCAACTCGGTGTCCGCCACCTGGGAGGGATCCAGCGCCCCGAGCGCGGCCTTCTGCTCGCGGCTGGCCGGGGCGTCGACGCGCGCGTACCAACTGCGGCCGAACACCTCCGCCAACTCCTCGTAGACCTGCGACGGGGTGCGCCCGCCGACGGCCAGGATCTCGCTGGCCAGCAGCGCCAGGATCAGGCCGTCCTTGTCGGTGGTCCAGACCCGTCCGTTCAGGCGCAGGAAAGACGCGCCCGCTGACTCCTCGCCGCCGAACGCGACCGATCCGTTCAGCAGCCCCGGCACGAACCACTTGAAGCCGACCGGGACCTCCATCAAGGCGCGGCCCTCGTTGTCCGCCACGCGGTCTATCAGGGAGGAGGACACAACGGTCTTGCCGACCGCCGCGTCTTCCGGCCAGTTCGGCCGGTTGCCGGAGAACAGGTACGCCACGCAGGCGGCCAGGTAGTGGTTCGGGT
The DNA here is from genome assembly GCA_031281585.1 of Bifidobacteriaceae bacterium. Classification (NCBI taxonomy): domain Bacteria; kingdom Bacillati; phylum Actinomycetota; class Actinomycetes; order Bifidobacteriales; family Bifidobacteriaceae; species Bifidobacteriaceae bacterium. Next base: position 12,599 of record JAITFE010000127.1, read on the forward strand.
TCATCAGCCCGCCGTCGGGGGTCACGATGCCGTGGCGGTCGGAATCGGCGTCGTTGCCCGTCGCGATGTCGTACGGCGGGCGCCCGTCGGGTCCGGGATGGTCCAACAGCGAGCGCAGAGAGGCCATCGCGTAGGGCGAGGACGGGTCCATGCGGATCTTGCCGTCCCAGTCGAGCGTCATGAAACGCCAGGTCGGGTCGACTGATTCGTTGACCACGGTCAGGTCCAGGCCGTAGCGTTCGCCGATCGCCCCCCAGTAGTCCACGGAGGCACCGCCCAGCGGGTCGGCGCCTATCCTGACGCCCGCGTGGCGGATCGCGTCCAGGTTCACCACGTTGGCCAGGTCCTCGACGTATATCGACATGAAGTCATACGGCCTGGTCGAGTCGAGCGCCAGGGCTTTGACCACGGACACGCGCGGCACCGCCGCGACCTCGCCCTCTTCGAGGATCTGGTTGGCGCGCCGGGCGATCCACCCGGTCGCGTCCGTGTCCGCCGGGCCGCCGTTGGGCGGGTTGTACTTGAATCCGCCGTCGCGCGGCGGATTGTGCGAAGGGGTGATGACAATCCCGTCCGCCAGGCCCGCGCCCTTGGTCCGCAGGCCGCCTGCGGACGTGGAGCCGTTGGCGACCAGGATCGCGTGGGAGAGGGCGGGGGTGGGGGTGTAGGAGTCGCGCGCGTCGATCCGCAATTCCACGCCGGCCGCGCCCAGCACCTCGACCGCCGTCCGCCAGGCCGGCAGCGAGAGGGCGTGCGTGTCCCGCCCCAGGAACAGCGGCCCGTCAATCCCCTGGCCACGCCGGTATTCGACAATCGCCTGCGTGATGGCGATGATGTGGAATTCGTTGAAGGCCCCGTCAAGCGAAGACCCGCGGTGCCCGGAAGTCCCGAACGCCACCCGCTGCGCGGGATTGGACAGGTCGGGTTTGATGTCGTAATAGGCGTCTTCGAGCGCCTTGAGTTCAATCAGGTCGGAGGGTTCGGCCAGCTGGCCCGCTCTTGGATGCATGATCCGATCTTCCCACCCGCACGCCCTTCGCGCCGACAGCCCGCAAACCGTCTTGGCGAAATGTGACGAACAACACACTTTTTGCCGGAACTTTCCCCTGGCCGGGTTCGTTTTAATGTACAGAAGGTCCTGCTTTAGCTGATGCGCGTGCTCTGGGGCGAAGTCGGTATGCGCCGCAAGCAGGACCTTCTCCATCCCACCGGGCCCGGCGGGCCGGGTTTCATGTCACCGTGACCCAGGCCGCCGGGCCCGGTTGCGTTTCCCGTCCAGCCTCCCGGCCGGAGCCTTTTCCAATTAGGCTGGCCGTGATGAAACAAACCCCCTCGGCCGTGGCTCAGGATTACCTCAAAGTCATTTGGTCGATCCGCGAGTGGAACGCCCGCGAGCCCGTCACCACCAGTTTGTTGGCCGCGCGTTTGGGGGTGTCCGCCTCGACCGCTTCCGAAGCCGTCAAGCGCCTGGTCGAACGGGGCCTGGTCCGCCACGCCCCCTACGCCGCCATCGAGCTCACAGAGGAAGGGGAACGCCTCGCGTTGGCCATGGTGCGCCGCCACCGGTTGCTCGAGTCGTTCCTGGTCAGCCATTTGGGTTTCGGCTGGGACGAGGCGCACGATGACGCCGAGGTGCTTGAGCACGCCGCCTCAGACCGCTTCGTGGACGCCTTGGACCGCCTGCTTGGGCACCCGGAGCGGGACCCGCACGGCGACCCGATCCCGACCGTGGATGGCGTGATTGCGCACCCGCCCGCGCAGCCGTTGGCCGCGGTGGCGGCCCCCGCCGAGGTCTTCGTGGAACGGATTTCCGATGCCGACCCGGCCATGCTCCGCTATTTCGCCTCGGTGGGACTGGTCCCCGACGCCGCCATCACGGTGGTGGAGCGGCGCGACTTCGCCGGGGTCCTGACCATCCGGATAGCCGCCACCGGCGAGGCGGTCGAGTTGGGCGACATAGCGGCCCAGGCGGTCTGGGTCGGTTCCCGCCGCTGACCCCGAATTGGGGACGGTACCTATTTTCGGCGAGCCGGAAATAGGTACCGTCCCCAATTCCGCTCCCGCTACAGCTTGTGCTTCAGCAAATAGGCTGGTGAGACGGCCTTGCAGACCAGGCGGCCGTCTAGTTCCGCGAAGTAACGGTAGCCGGAGTGGCGCCAGACAACGCCCTCCGCCAGGACCTCGGGGTTGACGATCGACTTGAGGCCGTCGGCCAGGGCCAGCGCCTGGTGGCCGTCGGTTGGGAATCCCAGCCCCAGCATGGGCGGCGCCAGTTCCAATTCAGCTTCGCGGGCGCTGGCGGAGACCTGGTCGAAGCAGTCTTCGGCCAAGCCGTCCTCCGGCCGCCGCCAGGCGGCGAACAGCGCGAGGCGCTGGCCTTTGGCGCGCAACCGGTTGCCGTTGACGCCTTCCCCGTACATCTCTCCCTGGAGGGCGTCCACTTTGTTGTCGCGCATCCAGTTGGCCAGGGCCAATTCGCGGGCCAACCGGACCGGCGTGGCGTCCGGGTTCGACGTGTCCAATTCCCAGTTGCGGGAATAGACGCGCAGGCGGCCGTCCTTTTCCAGGACGTAGGTCAGCGAGGTGCCGTCGATCTTTTCCGACGCGGACCACAGGCCGTCATCTGCGGCGGCGAACCATTCGTCGGGGAGGTTTTGCACCCGTTCCGCGTCGGTCTTGCGGAGCCAGCGCTGGTCCCACGGGCCCACCATGCCCGCGCCGACCGGCGGCATGGGCGGCTCCCACAGTTTGATCCCGAGTTGTTCGTCCAGGCTGCGGCCGTCTTCGGTCGAGACGTCGGGGAACTCGGCGGCCGGGAAGACAATCCCCTGGGATAGCTGCCCGCGCAGCCGAGCAGTCTTCAGCACGTGGTATTTCTGCTCGTCAATGGTCTTTTCCCCGCGCTGCGCCAGGAACGCGAAGCGCGGGTCTTGGAGTGGGAGGGCAGCGTCCGGCTCCACATACAGGACCGGATCGCCGTCATGAAACTCTCCTTTGCGGACCACCACATCCCAGCTTCGCACCGACCCCACCTCGATGGCGTCCGCGTCCGGGATGGGCCGCAGGTCGTGAATAGTCGCCAAACTGGCCAACTGCCGTGTCGAGTCAAGCATTGGTCTACCCTAACCGCCTCGGCCCCTGCGCCCACGGTGCGCGCCGCGAATCTCCAGTACCGCCCGGCGCCCGCCAGGCCCCGCGCCAGGTCGTCCCGCCGTCTGACGGGCATGTCGGTTGTCTGGTCCTCGAAGCGCGCCATGGGCTCTCCTCCGCAGTCCGGGACATGCCCTATCCCAGACCACGCCGCAGACAGGCCCAAACGCCAAGACGACACAAGTTGGAGACTCACACCCCGCTGACGAAACCCGTCGCGCCCCGACTGGTGCTGGTGGCTCCGGGCATGGTGGTGGGCGCCTTCGCTGGTCGCGGGTTTGGGTTTGGGGGAGCCCGTGGTGGCCGAACCGCACGATTGCGGGCCCGGGAGCCGTGCCCGTGAGCCGGGACTGGGGCCCGCAATTGAGTAGTTGAGTCAGGGCATCAAATGAACAGGGCACCGACCACTCCCCAGGTCTGTGGGGAATAACGCTAGAATAGGGCGAAAGTAGCGAGATTCAGGGGGCTCAATGCAGGATCCAATCACGGTTGGGATTGCCCAGGCGCACGACAGGTTCTCCGAGTTGGCCGCCCATGCTGAGGCCGGCACCCAAGTGGTGATCACCCGGCACGGGCGTCCGGTGCTGCGGCTGGTGCCGACGGGGGACAGCCTCCCCGCGCCAGGCGACGGGCGGGCGGTAGCGGACGTCATCGGGCGACAGCGCGAGAGCCGCCCCGCGAGCAGGTCCACCGCGGAGATCGAAACCGAGCTCCACGAGAACCGCGAGTCGTGGCGGCCGTGATCTACGTCGACGCGAGCGTGCTGATCCACGCCAGAGAGAACGACGACGCCCTCGGCCAAGCCGCCCGCGAGGCGCTGGCGTCAGCCTCCGAGCCTCTTGGGATCAGCGCCCTGACCCGAATGGAATGCCTGGTCGGTCCGCTCAGGCGCCACGACCCCGACTTGGAGGCAGATTACCGCGCCACGTTCGAGAGCCTGGTCCGCGTGCCGATCGATGACGCAGTGTTCGAGCGCGCCGCCCGCCTGCGTGCGGACAAGAGCGTGGGCGCGCAAGACGCCATCCACTGGGCCGCGGCCCTGGCCGCGGGCTGCTCAGCGCTGCTCACGGCCGATCCCGACCTAGCCGACCGGGCGGCGCCCTTCGCGGTCCGGGTTCAACCACCCGCCGCAACCGAAGAGACCAGCGGCACCGAGCGCGCGGTCTGCTCCAGCCCAGACTGAAGGCCCGCTGGTGGCTCAGCCTTCTTTGCGCAGGGTCATCGGGTAGCGAAAGCACAGGCCGCGGCGAACGGTTACCCGGCTCGTCACGGCGTGGGCCAGGTTCTTGATCTCGCGGAGGTCTTCCCCCGGCACCAGCAGCGGCCAGGCCTTGGCGAGCACCCCGCCCGTGTCCATGTGGTGCAGGGATGCCGCGAACACGATCGCGTCGAACGCTTGGATCTCCGTCAACCCTTCGAAGTTGGTGGCCTGGACCGCCGCGTTGGGAAGCGGCGCGAGCCGAACCTGGGCGCGGGCGACGCACCCGGATCAGGGTCGATGTCCAGCACCGCCTCAGCTTGCGCGGCCAGGCGCTCGACCAGCAGGCCGTCGCCGCAGCCCCCGTCAAGCTGTCGATGTCCGGCGAATGAGACCACGCTTGTCCACGTTATTAGGCCACGCTTGTCCAAAGTGTTAGGCCAGTGGATTATCCGGTTGAGGCTGGCGGCCGTGATGGGGCACCGGATGGTTTTGGTCGTTGCCCGCCCGACACCGTTTCGGGTAAGACGCGTCCCGCAGTAAGATCATGGGCATGAGCGTCACCGCCACCATGTCAAGCAAGGGACAGTTGACCATCCCCGCCGAGCTGCGTTCCAGGCATCACTTGACTTACGGACAAACCGTCACCATCGAAGAGGTCGAAGGCGGCCTGCTGCTGCGTGCCGCGCCGCGTCCCGCAAGCCGTCTGGCCGGGTTCTTCGGCCCCTGGCGGGGAGATCCGGCGACCCTTGAGGAAATGGATGACGCGATCGCGGCCGGGGCCGCCCAGGGTGTGGCGTGATCGGGCTCGACACGAACATGATCGTCCGCATGGTGGTGCGCGACGACGAGCGCCAAACAGCCGTGGCGGACCGCGTGTTCGACAGCCTTAC
>JAITFE010000128.1 GCA_031281585.1 Bifidobacteriaceae bacterium
ACGAGCCGAGGTACCGCTCCGTCGTGGCCAGGCTCCCGTGCCCCAGCCAACGCTGGATGTCCGAAGTCGCCACCCCCGGCACGTCCAGCAAATGCACCGCGTAACAATGCCGCAGGCAATGCGGGTGGTGGCCCGGCGCGGCTTCGAGCCACCCGGAGCGGGCCGTGAAGTTGCGCCGCGCCACCCGCTCCCCCATCGGCGAGGTGAACACCAGGTCGCCCGGCCCGCGCCCCGCCGCCCGGTAGGCGACCGCGGCCCTGGCCGCGCCGTCCAGCGGCACCACCCTGGCCCGGCCCGACTTCGGCTCCTTGACCAGCCCGCCGACCGTGACCGCCCGCGACACGGCCACCTGGGCGCCGCCCGCCCGCAGGTCGGAGAACCGCAGCTCCGCCAACTCCCCCCACCGCAGGCCCGTGTGCGCCGCGAACATCACCAGGTCCCCGTACGCCGGATGCCGCGCCCCGACCGCCGCCGCGACCGCCGGGACCGCCTCCCACTCGACCGCGCAGCCCGCCCTGGGCGGCGCGCCCGCCTTCGGACGCGGCACCCCGGCGGCGGGGTTCGACTCCACCCAGCCCGCCCCGGCCAGATCCCTGAACAACGCCTTGACGCTGACCAGCGCCCGGTTCTTGGTGTTCGACGCGCCCGGCCAGCCCAACGCCACCGCGAACACGTCCTCCCCCGTCACCCCGGCCACGTCCATGCCCAAGAACCAGGCGGGCAGGCACCGCATCACCTGCCCGTCCCGCTCAAGCGTCGACGCCTGCACCCGGCCCACCCGCGACCCCAGCCACCAAGCCGCCGCCTCCCCAACCGTCGAACCCCTCACGCCCCCGCCGCCCGTTCCGCGGCTTTGCGCCGCACCCGGTCGGGGAACGCCTCGCCTGTCTTCGCGCAGTGCTCCAGCGCGGCCCACCTGGCCAGCTTGAGGACCTCGTCCAGCGACTCCTCCCCGTAGCTCGCGCCCAACGACGCCAGGTAGCCGCACAACTGGGCGACCAGAAGCCGGCGGTCCGCGCCCCGCAGAGCCTTGGTCACCCGCTCAAGGCCAAGCGCGTGGTCCGCGAACGCGGGACGCTGGACGGCCGTCCACTCACGGGCCAGCGGCCACCGCCGCTTGTTCGAGTCGCCCGTTCGACACCGGTAGGTCAGCCATTTGGACGTGGCGTAGCACCACAGGTCGCCCACCCCCTCCAACGCCTCCTCCGGCGTGCGCCGGCCGAACTGCTTGAGCCCCTCCCTCAGGAACTCGAACTCGACCCGCAACACCCGGCTTTCGCCGTCCCAGCCCCCGCCGCGCCAGATGTCGCGCCAGTAGGCGTTGCCCTTCAGCTCGGCCTCAACGGTCTTGTCGTAGATCCGGGCGTGCACGGCGTTGCCGCGCTTGCCGAACGTGAACCCGGTGAACCGCCCGCCGTCCTCATAGGTGTGCAGGCCCCGGAACCGGCCCCGGAACCTGTCCCTGTCGTCCCCCGACAACTCCCAGCCGACCACGTCCGCGAACAGGTCGAGCCGGGACGCCCACAGGTCCAGCCCCTCGCACACGGGAGCGAGCCAGCCTCTGGCGGCGTCCAAGGCCGCCCCCACGCCCTCGGCGTGGATGAACGCCGCCAGAGGCTGGACGCGCACGGTCGGCAGGCCCTCCAATGCGGTCAGCCCCACCTGTCCGTACGCCGGATGGGACAACCAGTAGCGCCACCGGCCGAAGGCCCCCGCCTGCACCCGGAACTCAGCGCCCCCGAGCCCGAACGCCGCCCCTCCCGCGACCCGCGCCGCCTGCACCCGGCAGCGCTCCAACTCCTCGACCACCCCTCGGGCCAGCCTCCCGCGCCCGGACAGGTAGAGGGCGTCAACTCCGGACGCCACCTCCACCACGCTCCCACGCAGGTCCAGTCCCACATATGGGACTCTACCCGCTGAACGCCAATAGTTCCAGTCCTGGGACTATGATCCGGGCCGCGCCCTCTCGTCCAACTCGATCGTCACGCCCCGGAGCCGGTAAACGTCCGGATGCTCCCCGAGCAGGTCCCGGAAGGTCTTGACCCGCCTGTAGATGGTCGTGCGGGGCATCCCGATCCGCCTCAGCCCCTCGAACCCCCCGAACCGGTGCCACAGCAGCCAAAAGCCAAGCTGGTCCGCGAGGACGCCCATAGCCACCCCTTTGAGCGGCCTGCCAAACACGGTCTCAAGAAGGGCGTCCGACGCCTCGTCCACGCTCTCCCCGAACGCCTCCCAGGCGGCCCGCGCGAACCCCCTGCCCTCGGGCGAGGGCATCCGCTCCGACCTGTAATCCGCCATAGTCTCAGATTAGCGACTACGCCCGACACCGGCCGGGACAAGGCCCCCGTGTACGTAGAGGGTCCTGTATTACAAGGAACGGACCCTCAAGCGCTTCATCAGCGCCTGGCGGCTCGCGCCAGCCGTCCGGGCCGCGCGGGCCAGCGTCCAGCCCTCGGCCAGGGCCTCGGAGACCAGGCGGTCGCGTTCCGCGAGCAGGCCCTCGCGGGCGCTGTCCAGCGCGGCGAGCCGGAGCCCGCAGCCCGCAAGCTCGCGTTCCAGGCGTCCCCGCTCCGACTCGGCCGCGCGCCTGTCCGAGGCCCTGCGGCGCCGCTCCGCCTCGCCGCCCGCTCCCCGCGTCCCGCCGCCTCTAGACATGTAACCAGGTTACACCCGGCCTCGAACGCGGACCCGCAGGCCAAGCCGTCCGGCCGGAGCCAAAACCCCCGACTTGACAACCCGCCGCGAGCAGTTTTGGGACAAAGAACAAGCCCCAGGGCGCGGCGGTCCGGCGGGGGCGGCGTCGCGGCTCCGCCGCGGTCCGTGCCGAAGCGCCTTCCGGCGCTACCGGCGCGGTCCGCTGCGGGGCCGCGCCGTGCGTC
>JAITFE010000129.1 GCA_031281585.1 Bifidobacteriaceae bacterium
ACCGTCGAGAGGAACAGTCATGCGAATTGGAGTGCTCACCGGTGGGGGAGACGTTCCGGGACTCAACGCCGCGATCCGGGCGGTGGTGAAACGTGCCGAGATGGAATACGGGCACTCGGTGGTCGGCTTCCGGAACGGCTGGCGGGGCGTGGTCGAAGGCGACCTGACGGCGTTGACCAGGGAAGACGTGCGGGGGATCCTCCCGCGCGGCGGGACCATGCTGGGCACGGCCCGGTACCATCCGCACAAGAACGAGGGCGGGATCGACGGCGTGCTGTCCACCCTTGAGGCGGAGCGGGTTGAGGCGCTGGTGTGCATTGGCGGGGACGGCACGCTCAAAGCCGCGCACAAGGTGGCCAGGGCGGGCGTCAAGATTGTCGGCATCCCGAAGACCATCGACAACGACGTGGAGGGCACCGACCTGTCGATTGGCTTCCACACGGCGATCAACATCGCCACCGAGGCGATCGACCGGTTGCACACCACCGCCGAGTCCCACAACCGCGTCATGGTTGTGGAGGTGATGGGCCACACGGTCGGCTGGATCGCCGTCAACGCCGGCATTGCCGGCGGCGCGGACCTCATCATCACGCCCGAGGAGCCCTTCGACATCGAGGAGATCGCCCGCTTCATCCGCCGCCGCCACCGCTCCCACGCGAACTTCTCAATCGTGGTGGTCGCGGAGGGCGCCGAACCCGCCGAAGGCACCGACATGCAGTTCTCCACCCAGGTGGACGAGAAGGGCCGGATCATCGCCGGGTCGATCGGCGAACGGCTGACCATGGAGTTGAAGGAGCGGACCGGATTCGACACGCGCCTGACGGTGCTGGGCCACGTTCAGCGGGGCGGCACACCCACCCCGACCGACCGCATCCTGGGCTCCCGCTTCGGGGTGGCCGCCGTGGACGCCCTCTCCCAGGGCGTCTTCGGAGTGATGACGGCGGTCCGCGGCGAGGACATAGTCTTGGTCCCGCTGGAGGAGATAGCCGGCAAGGTCAAGCAGGTCCCGGAGGAGTTGGTGGAGGTCGCCCGCGCCCTTTGGTGACAGCTTCCGGCCATTGCCCGATGCCGTCGCCCCGGCTCCCAGCCCGCCTTGCGCCTGAGTTTCGAGGATGTCTGCACGGTGCAAGGCCGTTGGCGCGCCGTCCGGGCCGCGTGGGCCCTCAGCCGGATTGTCAGCCCTTGCTGACCTGTGACGCGGAGAGCGCCAGCGGAATCCGCCCGCCGGAACCAGCGGTCAGCGCGAAGCGACCGCAATGCCCGCCCTGAGGTGCTTGTTCATTGCCGGCCCAGATCCGGACCTGGCCCCGGGGCGGGAGTTGCCCAACTCGCCGAGTCTGCCGGCACCGGCGACGCGGGTGGAGCGTAAGGGTTGGGTGCTTGTGGGGCCTGGGCGACGGCATCGGGCCCTGGGTACGCGGACGGCTGCTGCTGGTACTGCGACCCGGTGTTGGAGTCCTGCGGCGGGTACGGCTGCGGAGCCGGGTAGGTTGGCGGCTGGCCATCCGGGTTGCTGGGGACCTGGTATTGCTGCGGCGAAGGGTAGGTGCCCTGCGGCGGGTACGGCTGCGGGGCGGGGTAGCCCGGCTGGCGCCCGTACGGGCTGGGGTCCTGGTACTGCGGCGGGTAGGGATAGGGCGGGGCGCCGGGCGGGTACGGGTAGGGCTGCGCGAACTGCGGCTGGGCCTGGCCCCTGCGGGCGAGCCCAACGGAAATGCCGCCGCCGATCATCGCGAAGAACAGCGCCAATCCGTAGGCTGGCATCATTTCGCCGCCGGACGCGGCGGCGCCGATCAGCGCGCCGACGATTTCCAGGCCCACCCACAGCCCAATGGTGTAACCCACGGCGCCGCCTCCGCTCTTGCCGCGCGCTTTGGCGGCCTTGGAATTGTTGGTGCAAAGCAATACGACTACAAGAATCTCAATCATGATGTGACCTTTCTATGGTTTTGCCTTCATCTCGTCGTGTGGCCTCAAATCTGCACCGGCCCCCGTGGTGTCATGACCTGGATATTTCCCCTTTTTGTGTGGTTCACCGTGCCGCAGGCGTAGCACTGGCGGTCGAAGCTGCCCTCGGTTGTCTCGACCGGGGATTTGTATCCGCACTGGCCGCATTCCATCAGGAGCACCAGAGTCGCGTACTCTCCGGCCGACTTGAGCATTGCCACTCCGAAGGGGCCTTTCATGGAGTCGCCGCCCGACGTCAACGACTTCGACTCGACCGGAGCCCCCGGAGCGGGTGACGTGCCTGGCAGTCGCAGGCCGCTGGTCTTGATGCGCGCCTCGGTGAAGAAGCCCACCATGTCGCGTCCCAGCGTGCCGTCCGGTGTGTCCACAAGGTGATATGTGTTCGGCGGCACGGAGGTCAGCTCGTTCAGAATCTTCGTGGCCTGGTACAGGGTCGGCGCTTTGGCGCTCTTGTAGGTGGACCCGCCCGACGCTTTCACCTGCCACGAGGGGGCCTTTTCGCGGGATTTCCCGCTCGCGTCTTGGACCCTGCCCGGGGCGCCGGGCGCCAGGGCGGGTTGCGGGGCCGGCGGCGCCGGAGGGGCGCCATACGGAGCGGGCCCCTGGTAGGGCGGCGCGGCCTGGGGCGGGTAGGGGTAGGGCTGCGGGGCTTGCGGCCGGCCGCCGCCCTTCCGGGCGATCCCCATGGAGATGCCGCCGCCAATCAGCGCGAAGAACAACGCCAATCCGTATGTCGGCAGCATCGCGCCGCCGGAGGCGGCCGCGCCGATAAGCGCGCCCAAGAACTCCATGCCGACCCACAGCGCAATGGTGTAGCCCACGGCGCCGCCGCCGTTCTTGCCTTGGGCTTTGGCGGCTTTGGAGTTGCTGGTGCAAAGCAAGATGACTACAAGAATCTCAATCATGATGTGGCCTTTCTATGGTTTTGTTGTCGATTCGGCCGCGGCGGCGGTGCCGCGACGCCTCATCCGTTTGCCAGGCTCAGGATGACAGCCGCGACCATCAACGCGATCGCCAGTCCTCCTACGACGGCAGACGTGACGAGGAGCGGACGCGAGCCTTTGGCGCGTTTGTCGAAACAGGAGACTGTGGCGTAGACACCGAGCACGGCGGTCGCGGCCCACGGCAAGACGAACAGCAGGTAGCCGCCCAGGTTCTGGTACGCCGGATCGATTAGGAAAACCCCTGATCCAACCAAGAAGCCAGCCAGCCCCGCCGTCAGCGTGACGATGGCGCAGGCCTTGAACACCGCTGGAACAGGACGTTTCATCGCTGGAGGCTCTGCGGGAACGGTCTTCCAGGCGCGCAGGAGCACCAGCCCGGTGATAGTCGGATTGAGCACGCCCCCAAGGAGACTGGGCACCGCCGGCATGACCAGGCGAACGAACCAACTCCAAGGCGGGCTGGCGAGGGTCGTGACCCAAGCCATGACCGGTTGAAGGACCCCTGCGAACACCATGGTGCCGGAGCCGATCAGGACCAGCACATAGCCGAGCCGACGGGAGCGCGCCAATTGCAGGTATCCAACCGTGAGGACCACGCAGCAAACAATCTGGAAGAAGTCGGGCCACCAGCCCCTTTGCTCGAAGGACTGTTGGGCGGGGACTCCGGCCATGAAGGTGGCGGACGCCCCACCGGCCAAGCAGAGCCAGAGCCAAATCTTCGGTCCTACCCCCACCGTCATTGCGCGGCTGGGCAAGAGACACAGAAGGCAGACCAATTTGACGGCCAAGCCCAGGGCCACAGCGGTCAGGAGCGGGCCCGCCACCCCGGCCTGCACGGCCAGGCCCGCCCGCAAGAAGGGAGGGTTGAGCCCCAGCGCCAGGGTGGTCAGGGGGGTGAGCACCGCAAACACGCCGCCCGCGAACAACGCGGCCAAGGTTGTCTGCTTTCGAGTGTCGCCGGGGCGCAGTTTGGCCGCGAACCAGCCAGCCAACACCACGGCCGCCGCGACCAGAAGCGTCTGCGTCAACACGCCCAACGTCTGCCGGCTTATCAGCGGCACCTGGGATTGGTAGAACCCGGCGCTCATGAAGGACCCGGGCGCCGCGACATAGCCGAGGAAGCAGGCCAGAGCCCCCGCGCCCGCCGCGATTCCGGCAGTTGCCTTGTAGAACAAGCCGGGCTTTTGCGCCAGGTAAGCTGCGGCGGCGAGCACAATCGCGAAGACGAGACGCGGCGCGGGCGTGGTCACCGTCCAGACATTGGCGAAAGCCAAGGACGCCAACAAGATGGCGATGGCCGCGCCCGCAAGCGCTACCGCCCGCATTGGGTTCTCCGGTTCGGCTGCACCTGCCGGCTGACCGGGCCAGAGCGGCGCCGACCCGCCCTGCGTGGCTGGCACCACCCAGTCGTTCGGCCCTGGAATTTGGCCGGCGGCCGGGCCAGGCTCGTACGCCTCAGCGGCTCCAGCGGGGGCCGGCGCTGGCGGCGTCGCCCCGCCGGGCGGGGCCGTCAAATGCGGGTTGGCAATCGACATTTCGGCTCAGGACTCCTCTCTTGGCCGCCGGGTCCCTGCGACCTCCACGGCGCTTTCCCAAGCTAGCCCGGACCGCTAAGGGAATGGTCTGCTCGGAGCAGACACTTTGGGCGGTCCCCTCACGGCCCGGCGCCTCGGCTCGCCAGGCACAAGCCAGCCGCCCGGGCCCGCGCAATCGACCGCACGGCCGCCGCCGGCAGGCGGCCTCCCAGTTCGGACCAGCTACTTGCGGAAGTCGAAATCGACTACCACGTAGGTGCCGGCCTGTTCGTTGTGGCGCACCATGGCGTACCCCTCGCCCTTGAGCTGCCCAAAGGAGGTGCCGGAGCCGCCGTAGATGCCGAGCAGCGTTTCCCCGGCGGCCACATCTGCGGCTTCACCGTTGATTGACTCATACATCGCCGAACCGCTCTCGACAATCGTGTACGCCCCGCCGGCGGCCTTGAATGCCTCCAATGCCTCGTCGACCTCGGCCTTGTCGGCTTTCGTGGACAGCAGAACCCCGTAGTCACCACCGGTCGCGTATCGCTCGAGCAGTTCGCCCACGACGGCGGCCGGGCGGTCTGCGGCCATGCCCCGGTCCGCGTCTCCGCCAGAGCATGCCCCCAATCCCAACCACACGGCCGACACGACAAGGACGGCGGTCGCGAACCGGCGAACGGTGCGTTTCATGGTGTGCTCCTTCAGACTTGGGAATACGGGTTAACGAGTCGGGATTGGGTGGCCGCATTGGGTGCAAAACTTGCCGGTGCCGGTCAGTTTCGCTCCGCAGGCGCTGCAGAACTTTGGCCTCGGCGGCGTCTGAAGAACCGGTTCGGGACCGCCATCCGGTGCCTCGGTTGCCTTCGCCGCGGGTACCGCCGGAGCCGAGGGATCTGGCTCAGTAGCAGCGCCCGGTGAGCCCGCAACTGCCGCGGACGCGGGTGAGGCTGGTTCCGGGGCCGGCGGCTCGGACGCCGGCGGTTCGGCGGCGGTTTCGGGGACCAACGCTGCCGACGTGGCAGGTTCCGAGGCGGACAGCCCGGACGCCGGCGGTTCGGCGGCGGTTTCGGGGATTGACGATGCCGACGTGGCGGGTTCCAGCGCCGATGGCTCCGGGGCGGCCGGCGCCGTCGTGGACGATCCCGCCGAGTCGGGCGCCGTCGCAGACGCGGGTTCCTCAGCCGGAGCGGTGGGCGGCGGGGGAGGAGGCGGCGGCGGTCCGGCTGGCGCGGGCGCGGGCGAAGCGTAAGGCGCGGCGGCGGGGGACGGCGGGGGCACGGCATCGGACGCGGGGGGCGGCTGGTGCGGGTACGGGGGCGGCGGCCCTTGGGGCGGGTACGGATACGGGGCCTGGGCGCCGGGCGGATAGGCGTACGGCGCGGCCGCCAACTGCGGTTGGACCTGGCCCACGCGCGCGATCACCCAGGACGCCGCGCCGCCGATCAAGGCGAAGACCAAGGCGAAGAGATACACCGGCACCATCTTCCCGCCGGACAGGAACGCGCCGATGAAGGCGCCCAGCAGCTCCATGCCGACCCACAGGGAGATGGTGTAGGCGACTGCGGGGCCGCCGCGGCGGCCTCGGGCTTTGGCGGCCTTGGAATTGGTGAGGCTCAGGAATATGAGTCCGAGTATTTCGAGCATGGCTTGACCTTTCTTTTCAATGCTGTGGACGCGGCGACGCGCGGTTCAATCGTCAATGGGTATTTCGAAGCCGTCGCTCGAGCCGTCCGCAGGCGCGAACTTGACCTTTATGGCGTCGACCTTCGACGGGAACATGTAGTCGACCCCGTCGTCGGTGGTTTGCACAGACGACCAACCGATTTCCTGTCCGCTCGCGGTGATCAGGTAGCAGTCGACGGGGAAAACGATCTTGCCGTTGCGGAACGGCAATGTGTTGAACCCGCTTCCTTTGACGATCACTTTGGAGTGGCCCTCCTCGTCGACGCCTATGTCGAAACTCGTGACGGTGTACTGGTTGTTGTAGGACTGGAGGCTCTCCGGCAAGATGTCGCCGAGGTCTCCAGACCCGTCCTCTTTGCCGCCGGTCGCCTGGTCGGTGGCCTGGGTGGCGACGGCCGGGCGGGCGCGAGGCGCTTGGCGGTCAGCCGCCGTGTCGTCCCCGGCGCTTTGGACCAGGGCGACGATCAAGCCGATCAGGACCGCGGCCACGGGCAGCGCCCCCAAGACCAAGGTTGTGACCAGCAGTCCGCGCGAGCCTTTGGACCGCTTGTCAAAGCAGGAGACCAGGCCGAACAGCGCGACCAGGCTGATGGTTCCCCCGAGCGCCACCGCCACCACCAATTGGCCCGACGGCTTCATTCCGGAGTTGATCTCGGCATACGCGGCGGTGCAGAGAATCAGGAAGATCAGCAGGCCGATCACCAGCGCGGAGACGGCGCCGATCTTGAAGATCACGGGCACCGGCCGCTTCGCGAAGGCGGGCTCCACGGGCACGGTCTTCCACGCGGCCAGCAGAATCAGGCCGGTGATTGTCGGGTTCAGCGCCCCCGTCACAACTGTGGCCAGGTTGAGCGCGGCGGAGGCGTCTCCCGAGCTCAGCGCCACCCAAACGACGTCGGCGAACTGGCCGAACAGCATGACGCCAGTGCCCAGAAGAACCAGGACGTAGCCCAAGCGCCGGGAGCGCACCAGCAGGATGTAGCCGGCGACCACCGTCAGGTACAGCGGCAACACGAAGTAGTCGGGAACCCAACCCACGATCGCGCCTCCGAAGGCAATCGACTGCTCGGCCAGGACCGCCATAGCGATGGTCGCCCCGGAGGTGAACACCAGACAGATCCAGAACCACACCTTCGGTCCCGCGCCAACGGTCATGCGCCGGCTCTTGAACAGGCAGAGCATGGCCGTCAGCTTGACTGAGAGCCCAAGCGCCACGGCGTAGGGTATGCCTCCCAGCCCTTGCGCGACAAAGTCCGCGTCAGGGAAGAAGACCACTGTCAGCACCGTGTCGAGCACAAGGTAGGCCTCTCCCGCGAACACTGCTCCCACGGTTGTCTGTCGGCGCGTGCCAGCCGAGGTCGTCTTCGTGGCGACCCAAGACGCCCCCACCACCGCTGCCGCGACCAGCAGACCCCGCACAACCATCAGCAAGACTTGTCCGGCCTCCAGGCCGCTGACGTCGTCGTGCCGGTACAACCACAGCGGCACCGCGCATCCCGCCGCCAGCACGAGAGCCAAAGCCGTCGCCCCGGCCACCGCCCCGCTGGCCACCTTGAAGAACCGCCCCGGCTTCTGCGCCAAATAGGCCGCCGAGCCGAGCGCCACCATTCCGAGCAGCTCCGGGTGGATGGTGCCGAGCATCCAGCCGGCCGTGGCGACGCAGGATGCCAGCAGCGCCGCCAGGACCACGCCCGCGAGCGCCAGCGCCCGGACCGGGTTCTCCGGGTCCGGCACGCCCTCCGGCGGAGGTGGCGGCGGAGGCGGGGAGCCGGCCACCCCGGCGGGAACCGGCGCGGCTTGCGCCGGAGCCATCCGGCCCGCCGGTTGCCCGCAAATCCCGCACTGGTTCGCCCCAGGTTCCAACCGCGACCCGCACTTAGTACAGAACATGATCGTTGCTCCTTGCTGTCAACGTTTTCGACCGTCTTTGGCCTGTGCTGTTGCCAGACTATTGGCCCCGGCCGCTCGGTGGGTCTGCTCAGCGCAGACAATTTCCGCGGATTTGCCCAGCCGATTGCCGGAAGAGCGCCTACGTGGACACGGGTTCGAAGGGATGGTCGTCGCTGCCGTCAAGCCGAACCATCCACAGCGCGTCGAAGGCATCGGCGTTCTCGTAGAACACCCACCCCCCGGCCACGCAATAAAAGCCGACCGCGTTCGGGGTCACTCTGGCGGGTTGCCCGCCCTCCAACGGCATCCGGAACAGGTCGTAGCCGTTGGTCAGGTAAAACAGGCCGTCCTTGGACGGCACCATTTGGATGGCGAAATCGTCCGTCATGCCTTGGGGGTCTCCGCCGTCCAGGTCGACGGACACCAGCCCCTGACCGTGGATCGACAACTCGCCGATATACAACCGGCCCTCGTAGGGGGTTGGGTAGGTCGGCTCGCCGGAATAGATCTCCTTCGTCTCCCCGGTTGCCAGGTCGGTTCGCATGACTCGGCTCTCGTCGTCGCCGTCAATGAAGAAGTGGTAGCCGCGGTAAACCGCGCTAAACAAGGCCAATTTGTCGTCGGCGCGGACCTTGCCGAACCCGTCCAGGCCAATCGAATAGAGCCGCAGCCAATCGGCGGTGCGGATGAAGTAGATGCGGCCGTCGTCAATGTACATGTCGCCGACATTTTCGCTCAGCAAGGTTGTGGTCCGGTTGGCGGCCGGGTCGTAGTGGTAAATGCCCGTGTCGTCGCAGGTGAAGTAGAGCTGGCCATCCCAGAAGTTGAGCCCGCGAAGGGTAGAGCCCCCGCATTCCGCCTCCTCCGTCGGTATCTCGCGCAAGACGGTGCCGTCCAGGGACAGTTGCCAGATGCTTTCTCCGTCGGAGACGTAAATGGTGTTTCCCGCCTCGACCGCGATCCCCTCGTTCAGGATGTTGCCCGCCAGGTTGCCAGCCTGGTCAGGCCCTTCGACGCGCGCGCTTTGGCCGGGCGACGGGGTGCCCGATGCCGTCTCGTCCGTCGCGCTCTCCCCGTCCGTTGGGCTCTGGTCGGCGCTGGGACTCAGCACCGCCGTGGGGCCGGGATTCGTCGCGGGGCCTTTCGATTCGCCGTCCGGGGAGTCCGCCAGCCTCCAAATGCCCACCCCGGCCAAAGCCAGGACAAGGGCTCCCGCCGCGACCGCCCCAATGAGGCGGCCGCGATTGCGGCCGCCAGAGCCGATCGCCTTGACCACCTCATCCGCGCTTTGAAGGCGGTCGGCCGGGTCGAACGCGATGCAGTGCTCGATCAATTCCCGCAGATGCTTGTCTGGAATCCGCTCGGCCAGGTTCTGGCGGTCCGGGCTGCCGGTCGCCAAGTAGATCAGCACAATCCCCAGGGCGTAAATGTCGGTCTGCGGCGAAGACTGAGCGTAACCGTACTGTTCGGGCGGGACATAGGGCATGGTGCCCACGAAATGCGTGTCAGACGTCGAACCCTCTTTGAAAGTGCGGGCTATCCCGAAGTCGGTCAAGCCCAGCGTGCCGTCCGGCCGCATGATGATGTTCTGCGGCTTGATGTCGCGGTGGATGACGGGCGGCTCCTGAGCATGCAAATACGTCAAAATGGCGCACAACTGGCGTGTCAGGCCGTAGATCTGGCTGGGCGACATGGTCCCTTTGGCGATCACCTGGTCAAGCGGCTCGCCCGGGAAATACTCGCGGGCCAAATAGCTGTGCCCGTCTTTGACCAGGGTGCCGTAGGCCTTCGGCACGCCGGGGAAGCTGAGCCGCGACAAGATGGAGTATTCGGCGTCGATCCGCGCGTCCCAATCCAATTGCGAGACCCGCAAGATGGCGCGGCCCCCGGTGCGCTTGTCCGTCACCAGGTAGACCTGGCGCGACGGCGACAACTTCAAGCACGCCTCCGGCCTGTAGATGGCGGTGATCGCGTCCGGCCAAGCGCCGCCCATCACTTCTTGTTCAAGGGATTCGTGGTAAGCACCCAAGAACTCTTCTGCGTCGCTCATCGGTGGTTCTCCTACATCGCTGGGGGACAGAAGTCACGGTATAGAACGTCTGGATTCGGCCACTTTACTCCGCAGCACGTTCCAGCGGCGGGCCAGACTGGCTTGGGAGAGTTGGCGGGACCAGGCGAACAACTGGGGGGTCAGGGCGATCGGGGCGACCGCGTGGCCAATCACGAACGCGACCACGAACGGACGGACAATGTGCGGCGGCTGGTCCTGGAGGACCGACAGGCAGCCCAACACGACCAAGAAATACGCCGCCACGGCTGGGGCGTTCTTGCGCGCGTAGCCCTTCAACAGGGCCCAACCGGCCGCCACCGAGTGCTCCACCCGGTCCACGCTGGTCGCCGGGAACGGCTCGTAGGTGCCTCGGTAGGCGTCCGAGAAGAAGATCCAGTGGCCGGTCAACATCGCGTACGAATGGCCCACAAAGGCGAGGCCGTTGAGCGCGAAGAACCGGACGGCATCGGACAACCCCCGCAAACCCAAGACCGAGCTGAGGAGGCAACCCTGAACCACCGGCAGCACCAGGAAGATCAGGCCGTTCACCAGCATCCCGGCGAACAGATAGTAGATCTGGTGGGTCGCCAGCAGCAGCAAGACCACCGGGAGGGCGGCCGCCAGGTTGATGTAGGAGAAGTGGTGGATCATCAGGTCGGCCCGCATGGGGAGCGGCAGGTAGGGGCGGCGGTCCTGGGTCAGTTCGGTCATGCCGTAGCAGTAGCGCTGCTGCTTGTCCGTCTCTTCGCCGAAGCTGGCGGTCACCTGCTCGGTGAAGGCGAGGCCCGGGAACGCGATGAACTTGCCGTGCCAGTTCGCCTGGTAGGCCTCAAGCGCCTTGGCGTAATCCTCGGAGACGCGGTCCTCCGGCCAATCGCCAGTTTCCTCGAGGAACGACCGGCGCAGGAAGGCGCTGTGGCCCATGATGTGGACCTGCAGGCCCTGCAGGGCCTTGCTCGCCAACGCGATCCCGTAGATGGCGCTGGTGAAGCGGGCCTGCAACCAGGTGAAATAGTTCTCATCCGGATTGGAGGCGCCGGTCACATGCTGGGTGAAAGCCAGTTTCGGGTCTGCGGCGAACTCCGGAGCGGTCGCGGTCAGCACGCCGGGCGCCAACCCGCTGTCTTTGTCGAGCAGGCAGATGAGTTCGTGGACAACGATCCGGCCCTCGGCCCAGCCGCCCTCATAGGCGCCGCCAGGGCCGGTCAAGTGGTCCAGCGTGATGCCCTGGGCCAGATGGCGGGCCAGCCCGTAGGTGTAATTGAGGTTGCCGGCCTTCTTGAACTTGCCGCGACGTCCCGCCAGCGGCCGGGCCACGAAGGCGATCCCATGGCGGCGGTAGAAGTCGAGGCGTTCGGCGGCGGCGCCCGTGGCGCCAGCCAACGTCGCGGCGGACAGGGGGGCGTTCAAGAACTTGGCGATCCCGTCGTCGGAGACCAGCAGATTGGCCTGGCGGCCCGTCACCCGCTGGTATTCGGCGACGGCCGCCAGGCAATCGCGGATCGTCGAGAAGATGACCTCGTTGGCCTCTGTGTACACGGCCAGGCTGATGGTGACCGGCATGTACTCCGACCAACTGGCGATCTTGCGGCGGGCGTTCGCGAAATAGACGGTGTTGAGCCGTTGCTTGCCGGCGAGCGCCGCCCGGACCTCGGGTTGCAACGTCCACAGGGTTGTGACCAGGAAGTACACCGGATAGATGAAGAACACCGCGGAAACCACGACCAGCGCGACCCTTAGCGGACTGGTGCCGTAGGAGACAAGGACGCCCATGTGTGCGCCCAGGTCGCACACCGCCGTCATGATGGCGACCTCGCCCGCATGGCCCGACTCGCCCAATCTGAGGCGGGCGGAATACTCCGGTACGACTGCCCGCAAGACGGCGCAGCCGAGCGTGAAATAGAGGACCAGGCCAGCGATCATGGACAAGAAGATGGTCAGGAAGCTCACGCCCCAGCCGTCCACGCCAATCCGCCAGCCGAACGCGGCCGGAACGGACGCCACGGCCATGGCCGCGGCGAACGCGGCGGCCTTGGCTACAGTCAGGCCAATGTCAACCGTTGAGCCGCTGTGAGCCCAGCGCCGCGCAGGGCGAGCCGAGGCGCGGTGCCTTCGGGCGCCGGCCGCCGCCTGGGGGCGCCGCATGAGCCGCATGAGCCGCGTGCAGGCGCGGCCCCTCGCGCTTCGGTTTGCTCGTGTCGAAGCCATCGCCTGCTCCTCTCCTCCGGGGCGCCGTCGCCCCCCTCGCCGACGAGTCTTCCAAGCCCGGCAACGCCGGTGGTCTGCTCTGTGCATACAATCCCGGCGGGCCCAAATCCGCCCGGCGGCGCCCGGTCCCGCCCCCCGTCCGGGTATGGTTGTGCGTGTCGGGGGACTTGACCAGTGGCCAAGACTGGAAAGCGGATATGACAGATCAGGCTGGGGCGCGCGACCTGAGGCGGGGCTACGCTACGCCCGCGCCTGCGCGGACGCGGCCGGGCGGCATCGGCGGCGGTGGCGGCGGCGTGCCCCCGGAACTGAACACCGAGGCGATGATGAACCGCCTGAAGGAGGACTTCGCGGCTTTCCCCGGCGGCGACGAGGCGGGTTTCCTGGACGCGGACATCCGCGACTTCTTCAACGAATTGTTCCGCGGTTGCCCGCTGACCCGCAGCGAGGTGATCCGCGAGGCGAACATCTCCCGCACCTACGGCTACCAGATCATGGACGGCACGCGGATCGGCAAACGCGACTATTACCTCGCGATCGGCTTCGCAATGGGTCTGAACCTGAAGCAGACCCAGCGGATGTTGGCCGTGACCGCTACCGGGGCCCTCCATCCCCTGATCAAACGGGACGCGGCCATCATCTTCGGCCTGAACCACGGCTACGACAACAACAAGCTCTATTGGTTCTTGACCGAGTTGGGTCTGCCGCCCCTGAACACGGGTGTCGAGGGCGCGTGACCCTGGCAATGGGACGGGGCTCTTAGCGGCGACGATGCCGTGTGGCCGGGAAACGGCACCGGCGGCGGTTGCCCGGCGGCGGCCACTCAGTGGAGCAGTACTGCCACACCTACTCCGCCAAGGACTTCAAGCCCCGCCGCGACCTGCCTGCCGGACAATTGGTCACACGCCCAGGGCCAGGCGCAATCCGCGACTCAGTTCTTGGATCAGGTCTGCGGGCAGAAGCCCCACGCGGTCAACCAGCAAGTACCGGTCCACCGTGGCGATCTCGTTGACGCGGATGACCGAATCTTTCGGGAGGCCGCCCGCGCCTTTGGGCACGAACACGTTGCCGGGGAAGCGGGCGGCGGCCAGGTTCCCGGTCAAAGACGCGACAATCACCGTGGCCAACGCTGAGTCGTTGAACGACTGCGATTGAACCACCACCACCGGCCGCCGCTTGGCGGGACCATGGCTGGCGGCCGGAACGGGGAAGTCAAACCACCAGACCTCGCCCCGCCGTATCACCAAGGGTCCCGACCCCACCGCTGCAGCATGGCGGCGGTTCCCATTTCCACGAACGCAGCCGACTGGGCGGCCGACTCGGCGGATTCGGCCGCCAACGCCTCGTTGACGCGCGCTGTCACATCGGTCGATTCGAGTGCCCTCAGGTAGAACTCCGCCGCATCCGTGAAGAGCCGGGACCGGGACACGCCCCTGCTCTGGGCCGCCGCCTCGACACGCGCGTAGGTGTCGGCGGGCACTGAAATCGCAGTCTTCACACGTCGAGTATAACCCGGTAATACCGGGACGGCTGAAGCCCCGGTCAGGCGGCCGCGAACAGCGCCGCGTAGCGGTCCAGGGTGTCCGGGGGCACGGTCTTGAGGGTGCCCGTGGCCTGGGCCAGCGGAACAGTCGCGATGTCCGGACCGTGCAGCGCCACCATGACGCCCGTCTCGCCCCGGTGCAGCGCGTCCACCGCCGCGATCCCCAACCGGGTGGTCAGCACCCTGTCGAACGCGCACGGCGTGCCGCCGCGCTGGACGTGGCCCAGGACCACCGAACGGGTCTCGACCCCCGCCCGCGCTGAGAGCTCATCAGCCAGGTAGTCGGCTATCCCGCCCACTCTGACGTGCCCGAACTCGTCCACCGCGGCACCCGATTCGGCCTGGACGGCATCGGCGCGGGGGAGCGCACCCTCCGCCACCACCACCACGGCGTCCCGCCGGGCCGCCACCAGACCCCGGACCCTCGCGGCGACATCGTCCAAGGAGAACGGCACCTCCGGGATCAACGCGGCCGCAGCCGAGGTCGCCAACCCAACCTCCAGCGCGATCCAGCCCGCGTGGCGGCCCATCACCTCCACCACCAGCGCGCGGTGATGCGAGCGCGAGGTGGTGCGCACCCGGTCCACCGCGTCCGTCGCGATCTGCACCGCCGTGGTGAACCCGAAGGTCACGTCCGTCCCGGTCAGGTCGTTGTCGATGGTCTTGGGCACGCCCACGCAGCGCACACCCGCCTGGGACAGGCGCGTCGCCGCCCCCAGCGTGTCCTCGCCGCCAATCGGTATCAGGGCGTCGATGCCGTCCGCTCCCAGATTCGCCTTGATCGCCTCGATCCGGTCCTCCCGCCCGGCGTTCGTCCGCGACGTTCCCAGAATGGTGCCCCCCACCGGCAGGATCTCCTCCACGTCCGCCAGGCCGAGGGGCTGGCTGACCCGCTCCAGCGGGCCCCGCCAGCCGTCCAGGTAGCCCACGAACTGGTCGCCGTGGACCTTGATCCCCTGGGTCACCGCCGCGCGGATGACGCCGTTCAGGCCGGGGCAGTCGCCGCCGCCGGTGAGCAATCCGATCCTCACGCGATCACCTCCAACAAGCCCCCCACCGCCGCGCGGACCGCCTCCCGCGCGGGGGCGAAGTACTTGCGCGTGTCCACCAGCGTCGGGTTGTCGTCCAAAGTGGCGCGGACCGCGCCCGTGAAACGCTGCGACAGCAGCGTCGCGATGTTGATCTTGGTCATCCCCGCCTTGACGGCGGCGGCCAGGTCGCCGTCCGGCACGCCTGAGGACCCGTGGAGCACCAGCGGCACGGGGACCGCCGCGTGGATGGCGGCGATCAACTCGAAATCGAGCTTCGCGTCGCGGCTGGTCATCGCGTGGGAGGAGCCCACGGCGACCGCGAGCGAGTCGACGCCGGTGTCGCGGACGAACTGCGCGGCATCCTCCGGGTCCGTCCTGACCCCCGGGGCGTGCACGCCGTCCTTGCCCCCGATCTCTCCCAATTCGGCCTCCACCCAGGCTCCGCGGGCGTGCGCCAGCGCGGCCACGGCAGCGGTCGCGGCCCGGTTCGCCTGGTCCGGCAGCTTCGAGCCGTCGTACATGATCGAATCGAAGCCCAGGTCCAGGGCCTCGCCGATCAGTTCGAAGGATTCCGCGTGGTCCAAGTGCACCGCCACCGGCGTGGCGGCGTCCCGCGCCAGCGCCTGGCAAGCCCGTGCGATCGGCGCCAGGCGGCCGTGATACTTGACGCAGTTCTGGGAGATCTGCAGGATCACCGGCCGGCCGGCGTCCTCCCCGCCCGCCACGATGGCCTCGGCCAGTTCGAGTTGGATGACGTTGAAAGCTCCCACGCCGCCTGCGGTGGCGGCGGCCGGGCGGATGATCTCCGCCGAGGGGACTAGAGGCATGGCAAATCCTTCAGAGTTGATCGATTATGACTTGGCCGCTTGCGGCTCATCGAGCATAGCCTGATCGAGAATGACCGAACGGGTCAAATGTCGCGGGTGATCAGGATCCAGACCACGCGCGACTCCGCGCGCCACGGCCAGGCGCTGCACGCGGACCAAGTCCGCCATGGGGTCCAGCGTCGAGTTGATCCAGGTCGCCCCGGTGGCGCGCACATCATCCCGCAGCCCTTCCGGCGGCGGCCCGAACATCCAGACCAGACGGCCGGGCTCGGCCAAGGCGATGGGACCATGCCGGTAGTCCATGGCGGGGTAGGCCTCGGTGAAGCTCAGCGACGCCTCGCGCAGTTTCAGCGCGGCCTCCTGCGCCAGGCCGATGGTCCAACCGCGGCCCAAGAAGGCTGCCTGAGTCGCCTCGATCCACGCATTTCCAATCGGCTCCTCCAGCGCCGCCCGGCAGTCCTCGATCGCGCGCCCCAGGTCTTCGCCGAGCCAGGCCCGCAACAGCGCCAGGGTCGAGGTGGCGAACCGGGTCTGCACCACCGACCGCTCATCCGCGAATTCAAGGCCGATGACGTGGTCCGCCTGGTCCGCCACGGGGGTGCCGCGGACGCCGACGATCGCGACCGACGCGGTCGCCGGGTTGAGGCCGGCCAGCGCCTCGGCCACCTCCGTCGTTGTGCCAGAGCGGGAGATCGCCACAACGCGGTCGTAGTCTCTGGCCAACGGCAGCTCCGTGGCCGTGAAGGCGTCGGTCCAGCCGTGGCCCGCCCGTTCGCGCAGGGCCGCGTAGGCCATGGCGATGAACCAGGACGTGCCGCAGCCGATCACGGCGGTCTTCTCGCCTGGGCTTGGCAGGCCGGGGGCGGTCGGCGCCAGCGCAGCCGCCTCCGCCCAGCATTCCGGTTGGGACTCGATTTCTCCGGTGACTAGCAGGTGGTCAAGTTGCGTGGTCATGATGCTCCCCGTGATCAGTAGTCTGTGCTCTCAATTGGAGTATACGCGCCTGTTTGTGCGCGATCAAACGTCCAGCGAGCAATTTCGCGCATCTGTCCGGCTGCTAGCCGGCTGTCACCACCAGCCCGGCCGCAATGGCCGTGCCCACCAGACCGGCGTCCTGCCCCAAGGCCGCCTCGACAACGTCCGGCATGACCTGGAAGGTCAGCCGGTCCGACAGTTCGGCGCGGAGCGGCGCCAACAGGCTTTCGCCCGCGCGCGACAATCCGCCCGCGATCACAATCCGGTCTGGGTCCAGCAGCGTGACCACGGTGACCAGGCCTTCGGCGAGTGCGCGGACGGCATCGTGCCAAACCTGCGCAGCCGCTCGATCGCCGGCCTGCGCCCGGCGCCCGACCTCTTTCGCGTCCGGGGTGGCTGGCCCGCCCACGGGCTGGCCGGTCAACTCGGCGTAACGACGGGCGATCGAGGAGGCAGCCGCGACGCGTTCCAGACACCCAACGCTCCCGCAACCGCACGGTTCGTCCGACCAGGGGACGCGCAGGTGGCCCAATTCCAACGTGCGGCCATGGGCTCCCCGGTAAGGCTGGCCCCGATTGACCAGTCCCGCCGCGATCCCGGTGCCGATCGGCACCACAACCGCAGCGCGCGCTCCGGCGGCGGCGCCCAGGGAGTATTCGGCCAAAGCGCCCACGGTGACGTCGTGGCTCAGAACCACAGGCGTCCCGATCAGGTCCGCGAGCGCGGCCGCGATCGGGTAGTCGGACCAGTCGAAGTTGGCGGCGAGCATGGCTCGCCCGCGCGCCTCGTCCACCAAGCCCGGGATGGCCACGCCGACGGCCGACGGCCGCCGCCCCGTCGCCTCCGCTGCGGCAGCCGCCAACTCCCGGCCCACCGCCGCGATCCGATCCACAATGGAGCGGTGGCCGTCGCGCGTGCCGGTTGGGCGCGTGATCCGATTGCGAATGCTCCCGCCCGGACCGACCAACCCGCCCTTAATCAGGGTTCCGCCAACGTCAATCGCGGGAATAGCCTGTTCCGACACGCTGCGACCTCCACTAGTCAATGAGCAATTATGATCGTATACTAGTAGCGCGCTGAGAAACGCGCTTCCCGGCTGGCTCTGTTTTCAGTGGCCTGAGGCGCTTCCAGCAATCATGCAGCGGCGACGGCAGTTCGCGGGCCGCCAACCATCGCGCGAAGGAGGTTTGTCCGTGGATCGGCACGAGCGCATCTCGGCCCTGCTGGCCATGCTCGCCAAGGACGGCAAGGTGGAAGTCGACCAGGCGGTCGAAGCCCTTGGCGCCTCTCCGGCGACCATTCGGCGCGACTTGGTGTATCTGGACGAGCAACGGCTGGCCACGCGCACCCACGGGGGCGCGATCGCCAATTCAGGCTCCTTCGACTTGCCGCTGCGGTTCAAGACCGGGCGCGCGGTGGAGGAGAAGCAGCGGATCGGCGAGGCGGCCGCAGGGTTGGCCGCCGCCGGGTCGGTCGTCGCCATCAACGGGGGCACCACCACGCTGGAGGTCGCGCGCGCTTTGGCGGCGCGCCCCGACCTGGCCGCACGGGAAGGCGCCGGACCGGCGCTGACAATCGTCACGAACGCGGTCAACGTGGCCGGCGAATTGCTGGTGCGACCCTACTTCAAAGTGGTGGTGACCGGGGGAGTGGTGCGCGCCCACTCCTATGAGCTGTTCGGCCCGCTGGCCGAGCGCTCAATTGAGTCGCTCTCGGTGGACTTGACGTTCCTCGGCGTGGACGGCTTCGACCCCGCCTTCGGCGCCAGCGCCTTTTCCGACGCCGAGGCCTCGACCAACTCCCTACTGGTCGAGGCCTCGGCCAAGGTCGTGGTCGTGGCGGACTCAACGAAGATCGGCCGCCGCGCCTTCGCCCAGATCTGCCCCCCGGCCAGCGTCGACACCCTGGTCACGGACGGGGGCGTGCCCCCGGAGTGGCAGGCCCGCGTCCAGGCCGCCGGCATAGAGGTAATCACCGCCTGACAAAACGGGGACCCAACCGAAAACGGGGACGGTACCTATTTCCACTCGGAAATAGGTACCGTCCCCGTTTTCGTCCCCGTGTCCGCGATTGTCTGCTGGGAGCAGACCACCGCCCCCGCTCACCCGCATAAGTTGGCTTTGCGCCCGCGAAATCGGGGCGCCGACAGCAACCTTGAGACAGGAATAAGGAGTGGGACCATGATTGTGAAGCATTGGCGAGTGGCATGGGTGCGACAGGCCGCATTGGCCGCGTTGGCAGCGGCGGCGCTGAGCCTGGGGGCCTGCGCGACTTACGGTCAGGCCACCGACACGGATTCGGACCGAGACGCTGCCTCCGGCACCGAGGCGGAGGACTCATCGGATGGCGGCCCGGACGAAGAGCCGACGCCCATCGGAGAAGTCGAGATCGGATGGCGCGACCGGACCTTGGGGTTCGACGCGATCACCGACGACCAAAGCCAGATCGACGCCGACCCGGCCCCGTCCGGCAGCAAGCTGTTCCGGATCGTGTTCAAGTACCTTGACGATCCAGACGAGCATGAAACGACCGCCAGCGCGCGGTCCAGCCTGTTCGAGTACTTCGCGAGCGACCCGATCACGGTGATCGGACCGGACGCGAAGGTGTACGAGCGGCGAGACGGCGCCGAGTTCATCAGCATGATGATCGGCGGGTCCGGGGAGACCGACATTGTGCAATTCTCGGTCACCTTCGAGGTCCCGGCGGATTCGCGGCCGGACGACTTTGAACTGGACACCGGCTCGGGCGGCCGAGTCCCGTTGACCACGTACGCCTCTGAGGAATACCTCGCGGATCAAGCGGAGTCTGACTGACCAGGCTCCCGCGGCGAGAGGCGCCGGGACCGCACCCCGACCCGTCGGGCGGCTGTGGGGCCCGGCGGCGAACCGCGGGTGACTAGACGGCATCGGGCACGGTGGTTGAAACCTGGCCAACAGGTGCTGGTGGATGGTGGTAAACTCACCAAGCTATCTCTGCGGTCTCTTGACCGCGGGGGCGGCGTGTCCTGTCCGAACACTTAACCAAAAACGAGTCCAATATTCTATGACAACATCCTTACCACCCGCAGTGTCTGAAGCCCCAGTCCCAGAGGTCGCCGTCAACGACATCGGAACCAGCGAAGACCTGCTCGCCGCCATTGACGGCACGATCAAGTATTTCAACGATGGCGACATCGTTGAAGGAACCGTGGTCAAAGTCGACCGGGACGAGGTGCTCCTCGACATTGGCTACAAGACGGAAGGCGTGATTCCGTCTCGCGAACTGTCCATCAAACACGATATCGATCCGTCACAGATCGTCTCAGTCGGCGACAAGATCGAAGCCCTGGTCCTCCAAAAGGAAGACAAAGAGGGGCGGCTGATACTGTCCAAGAAGCGGGCGCAATATGAGCGCGCCTGGGGGGCGATCGAGAAGATAAAGGAAGCCGACGGAATTGTCACCGGCACCGTCATCGAGGTCGTCAAGGGCGGCCTGATTGTGGACATCGGTCTGCGCGGCTTCCTACCCGCCTCGCTCGTTGAAATGCGCCGGGTCCGCGACCTGCAGCCCTACATTGGGCAGGAACTCGACGCCAAAATCATCGAACTCGACAAGTCCCGCAACAACGTGGTCCTCTCCCGCCGCTCCTGGCTGGAGCAGACCCAGTCCGAGGTTCGCTCGACGTTCCTGTCCCAGCTAAAGGAAGGCCAGGTCAGGACCGGCGTGGTGTCCTCGATCGTCAACTTCGGCGCCTTTGTCGACCTTGGCGGCGTGGACGGCCTGGTGCATGTCTCCGAACTCTCTTGGAAGCACATCGACTATCCGGACGAGGTAGTCAAAGTGGGCCAGGAGGTCACGGTCGAGGTCCTTTCCGTGGAGTTGGACCGCGAGCGGGTTTCGCTCTCGCTCAAGGCCACCCAGGAAGACCCGTGGCAATTGTTCGCCCGGACGCACGCGATTGGCCAAGTCGTTCCCGGCAAGGTCACAAAGCTCGTGCCGTTCGGCGCGTTCGTGTCCGTCGAAGACGGGATCGAAGGTCTGGTCCACATCTCCGAATTGGCCGTCCGCCACGTCGAGCAACCCGAACAGGTTGTCAAAGTGGGGGAGACGGTCTTCGTCAAAGTCATCGACGTCGACTTGGAGCGCCGCCGCATTTCGCTGTCGCTCAAGCAGGCGAACGAGGGCGTGGACCCGAACGGCGACGATTCGACATTCGACCCGGCCCTGTACGGCATGGCCGCCGAATACGACGAAGACGGCAACTACAAGTACCCCGAGGGATTCGATCCGGAAACGAACGAATGGATCGAAGGCTTCGAGACTCAGCGCCAGGCCTGGGAGCAGGCCTATGCCGACGCCCTGGCCCGCTGGCAGGCCCACAAGGCCCAGGTCCAGACCGCGCGGCAGGCCGATCAGCACGCCGCCGTCGAGGACGGCAGCGCCACCAACTACCGCTCCGACCTCACGGAGGCGGAGGGCACATTGGCCTCTGACGAGGCCCTTGCGGCCCT
>JAITFE010000130.1 GCA_031281585.1 Bifidobacteriaceae bacterium
GGCTTTCGCCCGCCCCGCCGCGG
This sequence comes from Bifidobacteriaceae bacterium, assembly GCA_031281585.1. Lineage (NCBI taxonomy): Bacteria > Bacillati > Actinomycetota > Actinomycetes > Bifidobacteriales > Bifidobacteriaceae > Bifidobacteriaceae bacterium. Next base: position 24 of record JAITFE010000130.1, read on the forward strand.
CCGCTGATCGCGCCGCCCGCGCCATCTTGCAGGCCGAGGGGATCCGGGCCGAGCAGTCGCCGCTGTTGGCGGGCATCCGCTACCCGCCCGCGACCGGGGCGCTCGCGACCGAAACGGCCGTGACCGAGAGCGGGGGCGACACCCGTTGACGCGGGCTTGAACCGCGTGGTCGCCTGATTGCCCTGGTCAACCGGGCAGGACGAAGCCGGCGTAGGCCTTGCCGGCAGCGTCACGGGGCGTGTTGAATAGGCGTTACCTTGTGTGGATGGAGGCGCACTTTGACCGAACACCCTGAAACGGCGGGGGCGCCCCGGCCCTCCCAGGACTGGCCCCTGCCGCCGCCGGGCCTGGCGGCGCAGTGGCCCGGCGCCGGAGGCATCCCTCAAGTCGCCCCCGGCCAGCCACCCGGTCAGCATGCCGACCAGGCGTTCGGCATGAGCGGGCCACCGAGTTGGGAGCGGACCAACGCCGAGCACGGCAGCGTCTTCTCAGCGCCCGTGTTTGCCGCTCCGGCCCCGCGTCCCGCGCCGTTGCCTCCGCCGAAGAACAAGTGGGGCAAGGGCCGGATCGGACTGGTTGCGCTGGTCTTGGTTGCGCTGGTTGGGACCGGCGTTTTTGCGTTTTGGCGGGCTGGGAGAACGGACCAGGCCGGGTCCCCTCAATTGGCCGAGGCGAATGCGGCCAAGCAACCGCCTGAGGCCTATGGGGGTGCGGCTGGGTCCCCATCCCCCGCGGCGGGAGATGCGGCCGGGCCCGCACCAAACGCCGGAACGGGCGCGGTCGATGCGTCGCCGGGGCTTGAAGACCATGCGACGGGGCAACCGCCGACAGTTGACGGCGAATATGCCGAGTTCTGCGCGCTGCTCACCAGCATGGAGCGGGATTTCGACGGCTCGCAGGACACGGTCGAGACCATACGGGAGCGTTTTGAGGCTCTGCGTGAGGTGGCTCCGGACTCCCTCAAGGCAGACTACGACAAGCAGTTGGCGTTCATGAGAGATGAGCCTGAAATGAATCGGCTCTTGCTCAATGGCGAAGAACTGACCCAGCTCAGCCCGGCCGAGCAGGATCAGTTCCTGCGTGATTTTGGTGACGCTCGCGTCAAATACGACATCGACGGATCGGTCAAGCGGATTGCCGATGCCGCCGAGCGCTGTCACGGAGCCGGGTGACGCCACCGCGCCCAGAGCCGGGCCCCGGCTCAGTCTTCGTCTTCGACCCGCCGCCGTCCAGGGTGAAGTTGATGGGCAGGAGCCGTATTACCGCGAGTATGACCGCCCAGGTGAGAGCCAGCCGAAGTCAACAATATGTGCGCAAGTCGTTCACTGTCCCGGCCGCAAGCCTCAATTGGGCTCGCGCCACCATTCAATCCGGTGCCGGACTGGGGGAACTAGGCGACGCTCCAGGCGGCGTTCGGGTCGCGCGGGGACTGTCCGCTCCACACCACCAAGCCCTCCTAGCGGAGGGTGGTCAGGTGCCGGATTGCCGTGGGCCGGCTGTAACCGGACAAGTCGGCCACCTCGCCTGTCTTGAGCGGCGTTGCCGCCTGGCGCATGATTTCCAGGACGGTGGCCGCGCCTCTGGGCAGGCTGCCGGCGGCGGCCGCGGGATTGGCGAACAGCGTCAATATCACATGTCCCGAAGTCTGGGCGTAGACCGGGTTGGCCAGGGCGCTTTCCCGATGTTGGCGAAAGCCGGGAACCGGCCGGGGGAGGTGATCTCGATCCGGTTTGGGAACTGTGATCTGCCAGGCGAGCCAAACGTGAGGCTGCGAAGGCCGGCCTGACTCTGAGCAGGTATCTGGAAGAGGCGCTTCGCATCAGTTTGGCCGCGCCGCTGGCCAAGGCCTCCGGTCCGGTCGAACTGCCGGTCAGCGAGGGAGGCGAACCACGGCCGGGCGCCCAGAAGGGGCCAGGAGACGTCAGCCGTCGGCGAGTGTAGCTTTCTGTCTGGCGCGGACCGCTGAGTGTAGGTTCCTGTCTGGCGCGGACCATCGAGCGTAGGTTCCTGTCTGGCGCGGACCATCGAGCGTAGGTTCCTATCTTTGGGCGGCTTCCGTATTCCCTGGTCGCAGGCTTGGCCCTCAGGTCCGGGCAGATGGAATGCTACATTCGGGCACCGGGTCCAGATGGAAACCTACAGTCGCCTGCCTAGGCCAGATAGGAACGTACACTCGCCGACGAGTGTACGTTCCTATCTGGCCAAGACGCCGAATGTCGGCGGCTGTCTGGGGAGGACCGGCCAGCCCAGGGTTTGAGGCGTTCGAGGCGCCGGTTCATGGAGCGGCCGGTCTCGTGGACGGCGGTCGGCGGTGAAGCAGGAACAGGTGGCCTGGCCTGCGGAACGCGCACAGGCCGGATTCCCGTGGTGACCGGCGCAGCCCCTCTATGCCCGATGCCGTCTCGCCAACCCCCTGCGCCGGCGGCGCCGAGCAGCCACGTCGGGCGGCGGCGTCGGAATGGGGCTTGGCGGGTTCGGCCGGTAGGCTCGACATGTGTCGCCGGAGGCGCGGGCCGCCCGTCGGCCGACGCGGTGGACGAACGGAGGCGCAAACATGACAACTCCCTTTGGCGGTACGGATCAGCCCGTCTTCTGGCCGGGCGGTTCCCCGCCGGTACCGGGGGCGGTCCCGCCTGCCGGATTGGTGCCAGGCGCGGGGGCCGCGCCGCAGTGGCCCGGCGCACCGCCGCCGGCTCCGGGCGTGGCGCCGCCCGCCGGGTCGGTGCTGGGCGCCGGGGCGTTCCCCCAGGGAACGCCGGGAGGTCCGCCGGGCCAACTCGGCGTAGGCGCGCCAGGGTGGAGTTCGTCCCCAGGGGACCAACCCGGCGGGCCGCCCTATGGCAGCGTCTTTTCGCCGCCCCATTTCGCCGCGCCGAGCCCCCGGCCCGTGTCGTTGCCGCCTCCGCAGCCGAAGCGGGGCAAGAGCCGGGCCGGAGTCGTTGTGCTGCTAGTCGCGGCTTTGATCGCAGTGGGCGTGTTCGTCTTGTGGCCTAGGGACAAGGTCGACATGGTGGCGTTCTGCAAGCTGGCGACCGAGGGGGAAGAGGGCAGGCATTACACGTTGGGCGAGGTTGAACGGAACTATGAAGCTATGCGCAAAGTGGCGCCAAAAGCGCTGAGGCCCCACATCGACAACCAGTTGGCGTTCATGCGGGAAGAGCCCGAGGTGAGCCGCCTGATGTACGAAGAGGAACTGTCTTCTATGAGCCAGGCCGCCCGCGAGCAGTTCCTCAGCGATTTCGACGAAGCCGCGACCAAGTACGAACTCGCGGAATCAATCAAGGCGATCAGAAGCGAGGTCGCGCGCTGCCCGCAGGCTCAGTGAGGGCTTCGCCGGAGGCTCTCCGTGTCGTCAGTTCCCCACTTGATGACGCCGACGTCTTGGATTCCGCAGCGGTGGGCCAGCGCCGCGCGCTGGACCGCGAATTGGCGGCTTGAGCGCGGCGGTCTGGGCGGAAGCCGGCCTATGCCGGGAGGTCGGCCTCCGCGACCGCCTCCGCCAGGACCGGGTCGGCTTTGAGGTTGATGCGCATGGCGTAGAAGCTGCGCCACACGAAGACCGTGCTGACCAGGAACAGCACCGCCGCCATGACGTGCACCAGGACGCCCAGGCCGCGGCCGTTCAGCATGGTGGCCAACTCCACGGCCAACAGGCCGAACAGGGTGGTGAACTTGATCACCGGGTTCAGCGCCACCGAGGAGGTGTCCTTGAACGGGTCGCCCACCGTGTCGCCGATCACCGTGGCGTCATGCAGGGCGGTGCCCTTCTGGTGGAGGTCCACCTCCACGATCTTCTTGGCGTTGTCCCAGGCCCCGCCCGCATTGGCCATGAAAATGGCCTGGTAGAGGCCGAACAAGGCGATGGAGATCAGGTAGCCGATGAACAGGTACGGCTCCACGAACGCGAACGCCAGGGTGGCGAAGAAGATCGCCAGGAAGATGGTCAACATCCCCTGCTGGGCGTACTGCGTGCAGATTTCGACCACCCGCCGCGAGTCCTTGTCCGAGGCGGCGGTCGTGGTGCCCAGGTTGATGTGCCCCTTGATGTATTCGACCGCCCGGTACGCGCCGGTGGTGACGGCCTGCGAAGACGCGCCCGTGAACCAGTAGATGACCGCGCCGCCCAGGATCAGGCCCAACAGGAACGGCGGGTGGACCAGGGAAAGGTTCTCCACGCCGGTTGACAGGGAATCGGTCAGCGCCATGATGATAGAGAAGATCATGGTGGTGGCGCCCACCACGGCGGTCCCGATCAGCACCGGCTTGGCGGTGGCCTTGAAGGTGTTCCCCGCGCCGTCGTTCTCCTCCAGCATCAGCTTGGCGGCCCGCCAATGCGGGGTGTAACCCAGGTCCTTGGACACGTCCTTGACCTGCTCGATCTGGGACAACTCGAAAACGGACTGGGCGTTGTCGGTGACCGGCCCGTAGGAGTCCACCGCGATGGTGACCGGGCCCATCCCCAAGAACCCGAACGCCACCAGGCCGAACGCGAACACGGCCGGCGCGGCGGCGGCCAGCACTGACGCGTCCGCCGGCAGGCCCAACAACGCCTCCGACAAGCCCAAAGTCGAGATCAGGTAGGCCCCGCCCATCAGCCCCACAATGGCGATCCCCAGCCAGTACGCCGAGAAGTTCCCCGCGATCAGCCCGGACAGGATGTTCAGCGACGGGCCGCCCTCCCGCGACGAGGTCACCACCTCGCGGGTGTGCCGCGCCTTGGTCGAGGTGAACACCTTCACCAACTCGGGGATCAGCGCCCCCGCCAGGGTGCCCAGCGAGATGATGATCGACAGCTTCCACCACAGGCCGTCCTCCAAGCCGTGCAGCATGAACGCCGTGGTCAGGAAGGTCAGCACGATGGAAACGCAAGAAGTCACCCAGACCAGCGAAGTCAGCGGCACCTCGAAGTCGAAGTCGTGCTTCTTGGCCAGCGCCCGGCGGCAAATGAACTCGTTGGCGAAGTAGCTCAGCACGGAGGCGATCAGCATGACGGCGCGGACCGTGAAAATCCAAACCAAGAGCGTGGCTTGGGTGACGGCATCGGGCACCCCCAAAAGGATGAACGTGATCAACGCGACCCCGGTGACGCCGTACGTCTCAAAACCGTCCGCGGACGGGCCGACCGAATCCCCGGCGTTGTCGCCCGTGCAGTCCGCGATGGTGCCGGGGTTGCGCGGGTCGTCCTCGTCGATCTTGAAGACGATCTTCATCAGGTCGGAGCCGATGTCCGCGATCTTGGTGAAAATACCGCCCGCGATCCGCAGGGCGGACGCGCCCAGGGATTCCCCGATCGCGAAGCCGATGAAGCACGAACCGGCGATGTCGCCGGGCAGGAACAGCAAGATGACCAGCATCAACAGCAGTTCCAGCGAGATCAGCACCATGCCGATGGACATGCCGGAACGCATTGGGATGGCGTGGACCGGCCACGGCTCGCCGCGCAGCGAGGCGTGCGCGGTGCGCGAGTTCGCGAAGGTGTTGACGCGGATGCCGAACCAGGCCACGGAGAACGACCCGGCCATCCCGATCAGGGAGAACGCGATGATGATGGCGACGCGGCCCCAGGAGAAGCTGATCGCGAACTTGTAGTAGATGACGATCACGGCGGCGATGAACGCCCACAGGATGAGCAGGAACTGGCCCTGTTTGAGCAGGTAGGTTTTGCAAGTGGCGAAGATCAGCTCCGAGACGCGCTTCATGGCGGGGTGCACCGGCAGCGACTTCAGCTTGATGTACGTCCACGCGCCGAAGGCAAGCCCCAGCAGGCAGACCGCCAGGGCTATCAGCAGCACCGACGGCCCGCTCAGCCAATCCGTCAACTGGACGGCGCCAAGGTCTGGCAGCTTCAAGTTGGCTTCGCCGCCGTGCGGCTCGGCCGCCGCCAAGGATTGGGTGAAAAACATGGTGGACCTCCGGACTGGGACTGCGTGAAGGGGTCGGTCGCCGCGTGATCGCGCAGACTTACGGGCGTTAGCCCCCGCCTCGTGAGCGTTGGCGCCCGGAACCCCAACGGTAGAGCGTAGACGCGTGCCGTTCCGGGCGGGGAAGTCAATCGTCCCAGGTCCGGCTTGCTGGGCCCGTGGCCGCGTCTTTCGGGTGCACGATGCCGTTTGGCCGCCTCCGCCTCCCACCCAGTTGGCCACGTACTGAGACAGCGCCCGCCCACCGCGTGCCGGCCCCGCCGGTTCGCCAGTGTGGATTGATTGGGTTTCCCCCGTTCGGCCGCGCGGCGGCCTGTTGGCAAACCTCCGTTCGTTACCGGCCGGTGGTTCGTCCCGGCCGCCGGCTGGATCCCGCAGCCCGCGCGGTCGGCAACCGGAGCGCGCTGCGAGTGGGCGTGCTGGGTGCGCTGGCGAGGGCGGTGGGCCGAGCCCTCCGAATGAAAGGAGTCGGGTATGGCGATGCTGGTAGGCGCGCTGTTGCCGATAGTCGTGGCGTTGGGACTGGGATTCCTGGCGGGCGCCCGACATGACTTCGACGCCCCGCAAGCGGCCATTCTGAACCGGATGGTCATGCTTTACGCGCTGCCGCTGTCATTGTTCGCGGGGGTGATGGCGGCGCCGCGCCGAGTGCTTTTCTCCAATTTGCCCATGTTCGCGTGGATTGCGGGCGTGATGACCGGAGGCTTGATCGCGGTCTACTTGGTTTCGCGCTTCCTGTTCCGCCGTCCGGCGCCCGTCGCGGCCCTCCAGGCCCTGGCGATCAGCGCGCCCGCGGTGCCTTTTGTCGGGTCGAGCGTCTTGCCGGACCTGTTCCCCTCTGACGCGGCCCTGGCCATTGCGATCGGCTCGCTGGTCGTCAATGTTGTCCAGGTGCCGCTGGCCATGCTGGTTCTCACGCGCGCGGGCGGGGCCGGGGCTGTTGTCGCCAGCGGGGCCGGACCCCATGGGGCCGGGGCCTCCAAGGCGGGGTCTGGCGGTATTGGCGGGGCTGACCGCGTGGGGGCTGGGCCGTCCAGGGCAGCGGTCGGGCGGTCGGCCATAGCGCAACTGGGCGTGAGCTTGCGCCAGACCATCGCGGAGCCGGTGGTGTGGTCGCCTTTGGCGGCGTTTGTGCTGGTGGCGTTCGGAGTCGGTTTGCCGAAGATGCTTCACGGGGCTTTGATGCTGCTGGGGCAGGCGACCGGCGGGGTGGCGCTGTTCGCGTCCGGCGCGACCTTGTTCGCCCAGAGGGTGTCCGTCTCGCGGACGGTTTGGCTGAACGTGGCGGCCCGCAACTTGGTGATCCCAGCGGCGGCCTGGGGCCTGATGGTTCTGGCGGGCCTGGGCGCTGCGACGACCTCGCTGACGGTGACCACGTTGGCCATCCCGAGCGCGTCGATCGCCACCATCCTGGCGATCCGGTTCAACGTGGCCACCCGTGAGATGGCCTCCACGCTGTTCATCTCCACCATTGGCTCAATCGCCACGATGGGCCTATTCCTGTTCCTGACCCACGCCTGATCGTCCCGGCCTTCGGCGCCGAGGTGGGCGGACGGCATCGGCGGCTGGGGGGTCTCTTCTGTCAGAGGTGTTTCAGCGCCTCGCGGCGGGCGAGGGGGCTCAGGTCGTGGGCGTCCGCGAAGGCGCGCACCCAAGCGGGGTCGGTGCGGGCGAAGTCGCGCAGGGCCCAGCCGATCGCCTTGCGGATGAAGAACTCTTTGTCGGCGGCGTTGGCCTCAATGGCTTCGGTGAGAAGCTCGCGGTCGGTGCGGTCTTTGCGCCCCAGCTGGCCCAGGATGGCCAGGCGGCGCAGCCAGAAGCTGTCGGCCGCCAGCCAGCGGCGGCTGGCCAGGGCGGCGGCGGCCCGGTCGGCGTCGTGGAGGGCGGCGATCCGGTGGGCCAGTTGGTCCACGTAATCCCACCAGGCGCCTGTGAGCGCCTGGTGTTCGTGCAGATCAACCAGCTCCGGGCGGCCCAGCGCGGGTCTCAGGCCGGTCAGGTCGATGGCGGCGTAGCGCTCCTCGCGGTGTTCGGCCTGGTCCCACAACTCGCGGGAGTAGCGCTCAATGTCTGCCAGGTCGAGGCGGTGGTCGGCGCCAAGCTCGTGGGCTATCCGCCGCACGTGGGCGCGCGTCAGGCCCAGGAAGGGCATGGCGGATTTCATGTAGGCCTGTTGCCCGGACGCGCGGGCTGGGTCGGCTTGGGCGGCCAGGGCTTGGCGGACGGCGCGGGCGAATGGGCTCACGGCCGAAGACTAGCGGCATCCGGGCGCGGCGCCCGCCGCACTGGCGCGGCCGTGGGGGTCTCGGTTGTCCCAGACGGGTGGATTCGAGTCACGGGGCCGGTCCGGCCGCACGTTTTCGGGGGAACCCCGCCGTCCCAGCGGGCGAGATTCGGCGGCTCGAAACGGGGCCGCGGGCGGCGGGCGTGGTGTTCTGAACTCGCGCTCGGGGGCGGCGTCAAACCCTGTGGGCCTGCGGGGAAGCGCCTTCCGGGAGCCCATGCGGAAACATTGAGCCCGCAGGACTCAACTTTTTAAGTTGAGTGTGCTACGCTCAACTTTGATCCGGGTGACACCCGGCCTGACCGATCGGGCCCAAAGGCCCGCCGCCAAGGGAGCCGCTCGCGGCCCCCCCAACACGACAAGGAGGAACAACATGACTGCCCATCCGTTCGATCCCTTCCGCGACATTGACCGCGTGTTCGGACAATTCAGCCGCGCCGCCGCGTCCGAGGCCAGGGTCATGCCGATGGACCTGTACCGGCAAGGCGACGCGTTCGTGGTGAAAGTCGACCTGCCGGGCGTCAACCCCGACAGCATTGACATCGACGTGGATGACAGGACTCTGACCATCCGCGCGGAACGCCCGGCGATCGAACTCGACGTCAGCCAGGACAACAACACCTGGCTGAGCCGCGAGCGCGCCAGCGGGACCTACGCCCGGCAGATTTCGCTTGGGCCCGGCCTTGACCTGGGTCGGATCGACGCCAACTACCGCGACGGCGTGCTGACCCTCACCATCCCGGTGGCCGAAGAGGCCAAGCCGCGCAAGATCGCCGTGCGCACGGAACAGACCATCGAGTCCTGACCTGCGCCGGCGGGCGCCGGCCCGGTTCGCTCTGGACTGGTTAGAGCTTTACGGCCCGCCCGACGCGGGCGGGCCATGCCGCCACCCGGGCACCGCTCACGGCGCGAGCAGCGCCAGCGGCACCACGCCCACGCCGTCAGCGCGGCGGTAGGCGTGCGGGCCCGTGTTGAGCACAATCGCGTCCAACGCGAGGTCGGCGTAGCGCTCCCTGAACCAGCGAAGGTGGCGGGTGTCGCGGTCGGCGACTGCGGCGGAGAGCTTGACCTCGATGGGCAGGCACATACCGTCGGCTCTCTCCACCACCAGGTCCACCTCGTGGTCTCCGTCGCGGGTGCGCAGGTGGCTGACCCTCGCCTCGGCGGCCGAGGCCGCCACGCGCACGCACAAAGTCGCCAGCGCCTCGAAGAGCCTGCCCAGCATGGTTCCGGCCTGCGGGCCCAGGGGCCTGCCCTGGCCGTCGAGGAGCGCGTCAACGCCCAGGCCGAGGAGCCGCGCGGCCAGCGCCGGATCCGCCAGTTGATGCTTGGGCGTCCTGCCCAGACGCGCCGCCGGGTTGGCCACCGGGCCCCAGGCTGGCACCGGGTCCGTCAGCCAAATGTCTGCGAGCGTGTCCTGGTAGGCGACGGCTGTGGACCGCGCCAGCTTGTCCGCTTGTCCCGCCGCGGCGGCGTTCAAGATGTGCGAATAGGAGGCGGTGGAGGAGGTTGCCGCCGCATAAGCCCGGAGCCAGTCCATGAGCGCGCCCCGGCGGCGCACCCGCTTGCCAAGCTCCGGCACGTCCCGGTCAACGGCGTTGAGCAAGTAGGAGTCGAGTTCGAAGCGCAGAGCCCGCCCCGTCAGACCCGCCATCCCTGGGAAACCGGAGCTCACAATGTGGCTGGCGTAATCCGCCAACCTGGCGTCGCTGGTCCCGTCCAGGTCCGCCTGACCCCCGGCCAACAGTCCGGCCAGGCTTATCCCGCCGCTGGCGGCCGCGCCCCGCTCGGTCAAGGTCATTGGCCGCATGCGCAGCCGCCCGATCCGCCCCGCCCCCGAATGCGCGGTCGCGCCGGGCCGGGGAGTCGCGCTCCCCGTGAGCAAGAACTGGCCGCCGGTCCTGTCTTGGTCGACCTGCCGTCGGATCACATCCCAGACCTCGGGAACCCTTTGCCATTCGTCCACCAGCAGCGGCCTGGCGCGGGTCAAAATGGTCTCCGGTTGGGCCGACACCACTTCGAGGACCGCCTTGGAGTCGAGCCGCACTTCGGCCCGCGCCCGCTGCGCCGCCGTGGTGGTCTTGCCCACGCCCCTGGCCCCGTCGATTGCTATGGCCGCGGCAGGGGGAAACAGCGCGTCAAGCTCTGAGTCGATGATCCTCCGCCTGTACAGCACCGGCCTATCATACATTTAGCGGCGGCTGTACGCTACATATAGCGGACATCCAGCGCTACAGTTAGCGGACAAGAAGTCGCACAAGTGGCGCTCGTTCCGCAGCGGCTCCGGCCGCCGATGCCGTCGCTGCCGTCTTCCCCGCCGCGCCCGTCAGCGGTCGGCCTGTTTCGCGCGCATTGGGCCGTGTTCCGAGTCCCCGCCGACGCGCGGGTCAACGACGGCCGGGCCGGAGACGGCATCGCGCGCGTGGGAATCCCCGCCCCCGGCGCGAGTCAACGGTCTGGCGTGCGGCCCCTGTGCGCTGGCCGACATGTGGGCCCCGTACCATGTCCCTAGTCAAGGCCGCCCGCTCTGTTAGGAGACATTGTGAATCTGCCCCTGGTGCCCAACGTCATAGCCGGCCAGCCCGTCGGCCAGCCCGGACCCGACCCGCTGGCGGTCCGCAACCCAGCCACCGGCCAGGCGATCGCGCAGGTGGCGGAGGCCTCCCCCGGCCAGGTCGATCACGCCGTCCAGGCGGCTGACCAGGCGTTTCAGTCTTGGTCCCAGGTCCCCTTGGGACGCCGGACCGCCATCTTGTTCAAACTGCGGGAGTTGTTGGTCGAAGCGACGGACGAACTCGCGGACGTCATCACCCGCGAACAGGGCAAGGTCCGCTCAGACGCGAAGGGCGAGGTCGCGCGCGGACTGGAGGTTGTCGACTTCGCCTGCGGGATCCCGCAATTGCTGAAAGGCGAGTACTCGCCGCAGGTCGCGACGGGCGTGGACGTCACGTCCTGGCGGGAGCCGCTGGGCGTGACGGTCGGCATCACGCCGTTCAATTTCCCGATCATGGTGCCGCTGTGGATGTCGCCGCTGGCCATCGCCACGGGCAACACGTTCATTCTGAAGCCCTCCCCGCAAGACCCTTCGGCCGGCGTCCAACTGGCGGAACTCTGGCGGCGCGCGGGCTTGCCGGACGGCGTCTTCCAGGTTCTCCACGGCGGCCCCGGCGTGGTCAACCAGCTCTTGACCCATTCGCTGGTGCGGGCGGTGTCTTTTGTCGGATCGACCCCGGTGGCGCGGCACATCCACGCGGCGGGCGTGGCGGCGGGCAAGCGGGTCCAGGCGCTGGGCGGGGCGAAGAACCACGCCACTGTGCTCGCGGACGCGAACGCCGATTTCGCCGCCGGCTCGGTGGTGGCCGCCGCGTTCGGGGCCGCCGGCCAACGCTGCATGGCCCTCTCGGTGGTCCTGGTGGAAGACCAAATCGCGGACGAGTTCATTGAGCGCGTGGTGGCCAAGGCCAAAGCGGTGCGGGTGGCGGAAGGCGCCGATCCGGCCGCGGACATGGGCCCGCTGATCTCGCAAAGCGCCCGCGACCGGGCCGAGGAGATCGTGACCCAGGCGGAGCGGGACGGCGCGAAGGTCGTCTTGGACGGCCGGGGATTCCGGCCGCGGGGTTTCGAAGGCGGTTTCTTCACAGGCCCCACCGTGCTCGATTCCGTCCGGCCAGCCATGCGCGCCTACACCGAGGAGGTTTTCGGGCCGGTCTTGGCGGTTGTCCGAATCAAGGACCTGGACCAGGGGATCGACCTGATCAACGCCAACCCGTACGGCAACGGCACGGCCCTGTTCACAAGCTCGGGGGAGGCCGCCCGCCGTTTTGAGCGCGGGGTCAAAGTCGGCATGATCGGAATCAACGTGCCCATTCCGGTGCCGGTCGGGTTCCATTCCTTCGGCGGCTGGAAAGACTCGCTGATCGGGGACTTCCACATCTACGGCCCCGAAGGCGTGGCCTTCTACACCCAGGCGAAGGTCTCAACGTCGCGTTGGCCCGCCCCGGACCACAATCCAGGGGCGTCCTTCAACTTCGGTTCCCGCTCAAACTGACTGCGGCAGACCCACCCGGCCTCAAACGCGTGGGCCGTCGGGATCTTGCCCGACCAGGCGGTCGAACGCCCCGTTCTGATTCGGTCCCGGAAGCTGGGGTCTTGCCGGCCGTCAGTCCAGGTAGACGACCGGTTTGATGAGGTCGGGCGCCTTGCCGTCCATCATGTTGAAGGCCTCTTCGATGGCGTCCATGCCGTGCAGTCGGTGGGAGATCATCTTGGTTGGGTCGATCCGCTTGTATTCGATCATGTTGATCAGCCGCTGGATCCGTTTGCCGCCGCCGGGGCAGAAGGAACCCCGGATGTCCTTGTCGGCCATGCCCAACCCCCAGTCGAGCGGGGCTATGGCGATCTTGTCGTTGATGTCGAAGAAGTTGACGTTGGAGATCACGCCGTTGGGCCTGGTCATGCGGATCGCCTCGGCGAAGGCCTGCGGGCCGCCGCCGGCCACGATCACCTTGTGCGCGCCCTTGCCGCTGGTCAGGTCCATGACCTGTTCGTCCAGCGGGCCGTCTTTGTAGGAGATGACCTGGCTGGCGCCGTATTCGAAGGCGACCTCGCGGGCCTTGGGCCGTGTGCCCACGCCAATGATCTGGGAGGCCCCGCGCAGGGCCGAGCCCGCGATCGCCATCAAGCCGATCGGCCCAATCCCGATCACCACCACTTTTTCGCCAATGCCGACGTCCGCCAATTCGACCCCGTGGAACCCGGTCGACATCATGTCCACGGTCATCAGCGCCGCCTCCGGCGCCACGCCGTCATGGATGTGCGCCAGGTTCGGGTCGGCCTGGTTGACGTGGAAGTACTCCGCCATAACGCCGTCCTTTTCGCCCACGAATTTGAACGATCCGAACGGGCCCCGGTCGTGGGAGAAGGAGCGGAAGTTCTGCACGCCCCGGGACAGCCAGTTCGGGGTCACGCAGGGCACCGCCACCAAGTCGCCGGGCTTGAACCGCCGCACATAGGGGCCGACCTCTTCGACTACGCCGACCGCCTCGTGGCCCAGGATCAGGTTTTCCTTGGGGCCGGAGCCGCCGTGGGCCACATGGATGTCGGAGGAACACGGGGCAATGATGGTGGGCCGCACAATCGCGTCCAGCGGGCCGCACTTCGGCCGTTCCTTCTCCAGCCAGCCAACATTGTCGATGGAGTGCATCCCAAATCCGCGCACCAGAACCTCCAGGTCTTGTCGAACGGCCGGGTTCGCCCCGGTCCTTAGCACTGCAAGAGCCTAGACGGGCCGCTCGGCCTGGGCGGGGGACCCGCTGGCCTGGTCAGCTGCCGGAAGGCAAGGCGGTCGGGATGTCGGGGTTGGTCAGGACCATCTGGGTGAGGGGCTGGGGCTTGTCGGTGAAAGGCCCCGAGGTATCCATCTTGGTGTGGTCCCAGTGGGTTCGGACCACGTATTGGGCGTTGGTGCCCCCGTCAAAAGTGGAACCGCCCATCACCCACAGGCTGCCGTCGTCGCGGGTGAGCATCATCGACATGCCCGCTCCCGTGATCGCTGTGATACCGCCTGCCGCCCAGCCGGCGCTGTTCGAACCGTCAACCCTCATCGGCGTGTTGGTGCTTGCCCATCCGCCGCCGGTGCCGTTCGAACCCGGGAATTTGCTCTCCCCCGTGCCCCTCAAGCCATACATCCAGACGGTTCCTTGATCGTCAAGCAAGAACACGACCCGCAACGTGTGGGCGATCTGCACCACCCGGCGGTTCCCGTTGTCCAACTTGACCTCGGTCGGAACCATTGCGGTCCGGTCGAGCATCTCCTTGCCCGTGCCCGAGCCATACCCCATCGACTTTTCGTGGTAACCCCACAAATAGAGGGAGCCATCCCGAAGGAGCACCTGGTATCCATACATGTGCCCAGTCATGACCGCGAATGTGCCGCGATCCTCAGGCGACCCCATCGCCACACCGAGGGTGAAGTTGTCATCGCGGGGTTGGTCGTCCGGACCGAGAGCATTGCCTTGGGCCAGAAGCTGGTCGAGCTTGGCCCCGTCCGCCAACTTCTCGGGCGACCAAATCTTGGAGGTCGTGTTGACGGGGCTGCCAGACGCCGCGCCGGTGTTGGTGCCGTTGTCGCCCCAGAACAGCACCCTGCTGGAGTCGTCTGGCGCGGTGGTGGAGGTAGGGCTGTCGGAACCGGATCCGTCGTAATGAACGGACGACGGGTAGGTCGTCTTGGTCCAGCCGGGAGCGGTGATCGCCCAGGCGTTGAACCGTCCCACGGCAAAAGAGTGGATGCCGGTCAGGATCCGGCGCGGCACCGAGCTTGAGGCATGGTAACCCTGCCCCAGTTCGCCGTAATTGCCGCCGGGGAGGTTGCTCCCGGTGCTGCCGTTGGGTGCTACGCCCCAGGTGAAGAGTTCGCCAGCGTCGGTCAGCGCTGCGAAGAAGCTGCCGCCCGATTGCAGGTCGACCACCTTGGCGCCGGCGGGGAACCCGGTCACTTGGCCGGGCTCCGCATGGCTGGGGTAGGCGCCTTCGACGGGGCGCCCCAACCGGCCCGGAGCCGCGCCGGGCTTCTGGCCCCACGTCCAAACGGTCCCGTCTGTGGCCAGCACGCCGATGGCGGCGTGGGTGTTAAGGGTTTGCCCGGAGGAGGCGCCGCCCACGATCTTCGCCACGCGGCGGCCCTCGGGAAGGGCGACGATGCTCACGTCAGCGTCCGAACTGACGGTTTCAACGCCCGTGCCGGACAACCCGTCGCCCCGATAACCCCAGATGTATGCCACCGCGCCGTCGCGTGATTTCGAGACCATTGTCGCCGCCAGATAGGTGCTTTGCAGTTCGGCGGTGATGGCGGCTCGCGGGCTCACCGCGGTGAGGGTGCCGGTGTCGCCGTATTCGGCGTCCATCCAGGCGCTGGCCGTGGTGTTGAGCGGGTGGCCAAGCACAATGGCGCAGCCAATCAACCCGATCAGCGCCATGAAGGCGCTCACCAGGTTGATTGGCTGTTTGGCGGTGTACCGCCTGTGCATGTACTTACTCCTTGATTAGGTCAATCAGGCTGCGTTGACGGGCAAGAACGGGATCCGGCGCGGACTGCGGTTTGCGGCCGGTGCCGCGCTCCTTGGCGACGGCCCGAAGTCGGCCGGCGGGACCGCGGGGGTCGCCGCGCGGGGAATGTTGAGCTGAGGCGCGGGCCTGGCCGAGCGGGGGGCGAAAACGGCGTTCGCGTTCTGGTCTGCCATCGGCTGGGCCACGGGCGCGCGCTGCGCCACTTGGGCGCGGACCGGGGCGATCGGCTGGGTTAGATCCAACTGCGCGGGCATCTGCGAACCTGCCGCCGGCCAAGAGCTGTTCGGGTCCGCCAGCGCGGCCGCGCCGGCGCCTTGCGGAAGGAAGTCGTTCTGGACGGCGTTGCGGTGGGCGGCGGCGTGGGCCTCCGCTTCGCGCCGGGTCAGGTTCTTGATGACCCGCCCGTCCGGCAGATGCACGGAGAAGCGCGGCGCCGGCCACAAGGAGAAGATCAAGAGCGCCAACAGCGCGGCGGCGGCGGGGATCGGGTTGGCCCGCATCCAGAGCAGCACGCCGCCCAGCACGGGGAAGGAGGTGACCAGGCGATCAGCCTTGCTCACCACATACTGCTCCGGGTCGTCCTTCTTGTTGGCGTCTCCCCGCAGCGTCAGCGCGTATTCGCCGTTCTCGGTCTTCTCGATGCCGGCCACGCGGTGGGTGACAACGCCCTCGCCCGCGTTGCGGGGCACGGTGACAACGTCCCCCACCTCAAGCTCCGAGCCGGGCACGGACTGGTGGAACACCAGCGCGCCCACCGGCAGTTCGGGTTCCATGGAGCCTGAAATCACCACCACGGGGCGGATGTTCATGGCCAAGCAGACAACGGTGGCCAGCACCGTCGCAATGCCGACCGCGGACAGGAGCATCAGCGCGATTCGTTGGACAATCCTCAAGGTTTTCACAGGGGTTTCTCTCTGCCGTTGGGCTGGTCGATGGGGTGGGTGATTGTTGGCTGGCGGGCTAAGGCCCTGCGGCGGTCGGGGCGGTGCGCCCCGACCGCGCTATTCGATTAGGTCAGCGGTCCCGCGAGCCGGCCACCTACCCCAGGGGAAGGCCCGCGGGACCGCTGTTTGTAGTCCCCGAGGCAAGGGACCGTTCAATGGCGGCCGCGAGGCCGCGTCAGACCGACTGGCCGAGGATCTCTGCGATGAGCTTGACCACTTGGCCTTGGACAGCCCCGCCGGACGCGCTCTGTGGCAGCAACACCTCAAGCTTGATCTTGATGGCCGTGTCCCGCACCAGGCTGTTGTGCAGAGGCGCTAGGTTGGAGCCCGCCAAGTCCGCGTAGGAGTACGAGCCGATCACGGAGTCATTCACCGAGACCTTGAACTGCAGCGCGCCGAGCAAGCCGGCGTTATCGGCCGCGGCAGTCTCGTTTATCAATCGAAGCTTCAGACTGGTGTCCTCTGACGAGTAGGAATCGTTCCGCACCCAGAAGATTGTGCTCAAGGCCTCGCCTGGCACCAGTTCCGCAGTGTTGAGTTGCAATGCGACCGGGCTCGCCGTGTCGTTGGCAAGGTTGTCTGGAGCGGTCGGATAGATCCCGTCCAAGGCATAGGCCGTGTCTTTCCATTCCTGACCCGGCTCGCCAGGCTCCAGGGTCGAAATTTGGATGTTGTATTTTCCGGTTGTCAGGTTTCCGTTGTTGTCGCCTAGCAGGCGTCCGTACTCAGAGTCGGTGAAGGCCGCGACCGTCGCGCCGGCCACCAGGGCGACGCCCAAGGACAGGCTGCCGAGCACGCCGGCGAAACGACGCCGGTTCGGCTGTTCCCGGACTACCACCGGGTGGTTGGCATGTGTTGCCATTTTTCAGGGTTCTCCTTCATTGTTGGGGTGAGGCGGGCCGGTCCGGCCGCTTGGCCGGCAGCACAGCCGCGCCGCCTGATTGGGTGCCGGAAACTGGCACGCTCTAATAGGACCAGCGGCGAGAGAGCCCAAAGTATTCCCCGGCGGCGAAATTCGGCTCGCGGCGAACCGTCGCCGAACCTCTCGTGGGCCGCCCGGCCCAGCCAGGCCCGCCCGGCGCGGACCGGGGGACGGATAGACCGCCAAGCGGTCCCCGCGCCGCCGGGCGGGAACCGTGCCGGTCTCCACGGGCTCGGCGGCGGTCAAGGCGGTAGACGGAAGGAGACCCAGACGGGGGTCTTTCGGCTACTTGTGACGACGGCATCGGGCAAGGTGTTGTGCTGGAAGCGGTGGGAAACGGCCGGGGGGCTAAGCTTGAGCGGGGCTGGCGAGCACAGCAATCAAACAATCACTGGCGGAAGGTTTCAACGTGCCTAAGTACGTCTACAGCTTTGCTGAGGGCAACAAAGATCTCAAGGACCTGCTGGGGGGCAAGGGTGCCAACCTGGGGGAGATGACCGGCCTGGGGCTGCCGGTCCCACCCGGTTTCACAATCACAACGGAGGCGTGCCGCTTCTACATGCACCACCGGTACAACCCGCCTGAGCTGGCCGAACAGGTGACGGCGGCCATCGACGCGCTGGAGGCGACGTTCGGGCGGAAATTGGGCGCGGCCCAGGAGCCGCTGCTGGTGTCGGTGCGCTCGGGGGCCAAGTTCTCCATGCCGGGCATGATGGAAACGGTCCTGAACGTGGGGCTGAACGACCAATCCGTGCTGGGGCTGGCGGAATTCGCGGGCGACGAGCGGTTCGCGTGGGACTCCTACCGGCGCCTGATCCAGATGTTCGGCAAGACGGTCCTGGACATTGACGGCGACCTGTTCGCGGAGGCGCTGGACGCCAAGAAGCGGGAAGTCGGGGCGGGTTCGGACGTCGATTTGACCGCCGAAGACCTGAAAGACCTGGTGGGCAAGTTCAAGGCGATCGTGGCCGGGCAAACCGGCCAGGCGTTCCCGCAGGACCCCCGCGCGCAGGTCGACGCGGCGGTCATCGCGGTGTTCAACTCCTGGAACACGGAGCGGGCCAAGATCTACCGGCGGCGCGAGCGGATCTCCGACGAGTTGGGCACCGCCGTGAACGTGCAGTCCATGGTGTTCGGGAACCTGGGGCCGGATTCCGGCACCGGCGTGGCGTTCACCCGCGACCCGGCCACCGGCCACCCCGGCGCCTACGGCGACTACCTGCCGAACGCGCAGGGCGAGGACGTGGTGGCGGGCATCCGCAACACGCTGTCGCTGGACGACTTGGCGAAGATCGACCGCACCTCCTACGACCAGTTGCGGACCATCATGTCCACGCTGGAGAACCACTACCGCGACCTGTGCGACATCGAGTTCACGGTGGAGCGCGGGAAGCTTTGGATGCTGCAGACGCGGGTCGGCAAGCGCACCGCGGCGGCGGCGTTCAAGATCGCCATCCAATTGGTGGACGAGGGCCTGATCACGCTGGACACCGCCCTTGACCGCGTGGCCGGCGACCAACTGGTCAACCTGATGTTCCCGCAGTTCGACCCGGCGGCGCCGAAGAATCGGCTGACCAAGGCCATGGCCGCCTCACCGGGGGCGGCGGTGGGCCAGGCCGTGTTCGACTCGCCGATGGCGGTCAAATGGGAGGCCGAGGGGCGCACCGTGATCCTGGTCCGCCGCGAGACCAACCCCGACGACCTGAGCGGGATGATCGCCTCCGTCGGCATCTTGACGGCGCGGGGCGGCAAGACCTCGCACGCCGCCGTGGTGGCGCGCGGCATGGGTACCACCTGCGTTGTCGGCGCGGACGCCCTCGAGGTGGATCCGGTCGGCCGGGTGTTCAAAGTGGGCGACGTGACGGTCGCGGAAGGCGACGTGATCGCGATTGACGGCTCGACCGGTGAGGTCTTCCTGGGCAACGTGCCCGTGGTGCCGTCGCCCGTCTTCCAGTACCTGGACGAGGGCTTGGAGCGCGCGTTGGCGGGCGCCGGCGCGGATGGTCCGGCCGCGGAGTTGGTCATGGCCGTCCACCGGATTTTGAGCCACGCCGATGCCGTGCGGCGGCTTAAGGTCAGGGCCAACGCTGACAACGGGGAGGACGCGGCGAGGGCTCGTCGGATGGGCGCGCAGGGCATTGGCCTTTGCCGCACCGAGCACCAGTTCCTGGGCGACCGCCGGAAGCTGATCGAGCGGCTCATCCTGGCCCGCGGGGACGCGGACCGGACTGCGGCGTTGGACGCCCTGCTGCCGCTGCAGCGCCAAGACTTCGTCGAATTGTTCACCGCCATGGACGGGCTGCACACCACTGTTCGGCTGATCGACCCGCCGTTGCACGAGTTCCTGCCGGACCTGACGCAGCTGTCCGTTTCGATCGCGCAGCGCGAGGCGCGCGGCGAGGCGGTTTCCTCGGTTGAGCAAGAACTGCTGACGGCGGTTGAACGGTCGCATGAGGCCAACCCGATGCTGGGCCTGCGCGGCGTCCGACTGGGGCTGACCGTGCCGGGGCTGTTCGCTTTGCAGGTGCGGGCCATCGCGGAGGCCGCCGCGCAGTTGATCCGCGAGGGCAAGAACCCCAAGCCGGAGATCATGGTGCCGCTGGTCGGCTCCTATGTGGAGCTTGACCTGGTGCGGGACGAGGCGGAGCGGATCATCCGGGAGGTCTCCGAGGCGGAGGGCGAGGCCCTCGCCATCCCGGTCGGCTGCATGATCGAGTTGCCCAGGGCGGCTCTGACGGCGGACGAGATCGCACGGGCGGCGGAGTTCTTCTCCTTCGGCACCAACGACCTGACCCAGACCACCTGGGGCTTCTCGCGGGATGACGTGGAGGGATCGTTCTTCTCCCGTTACATGGAGTTGGGGGTCTTCCA
>JAITFE010000131.1 GCA_031281585.1 Bifidobacteriaceae bacterium
GCAAGGGTTCGGTGTCCGAGGGGGGACTTGAACCCCCATGCCCCGTAAAGGGCACTAGCACCTCAAGCTAGCGCGTCTGCCTATTCCGCCACTCGGACTGGTAGCCAAGACAAGATACCATGGCCCGTCGGTTCGACCAGGAGCGGCGGCTGGTCCAAACTTGGAGGGTGCAAAACACGTCGCCCCAGTTGGACGGCGTTCCGCGCTGGCTGCAGGTTGGCGCCGGGAACGCCTGGCGCATGCTGGTGCTTCTGGCCGCGGTTTACATAGCCGGGCGGGGCGTCATGGAAGTCGAACTCGTGGCCGTCGCCCTGTTCGTCTCCTTCGTCATCACATCCGTGCTCCGCCCGCTGGTGAACCTGCTGGACCGCATCCGCTGGATGCCGCGGCCGCTGGCCACCGGGATGGGCTTCATTGTCGCGGTCGGCGTGATCGGGGGGATCGGCACCTTTGTGGGCGTCAGCGTCGCCAACCAGATACCGCGCCTGACCGACGAGCTCATCAACGGGATCGACGCGATCAACGAGATGCTCTCCAGGTTGCCCGCCCCCTTTGACGACCTGGACCTGGGCTCATTGGGCGAGACGGTTTCAAACTGGATCCGCGAAAACTCCTCGACACTGGTCGGCGAGGTCATCACGCGGTTCGGCGTGGTCGCCGAAGTCCTGACCGCGTTGATCCTGGCCCTGTTCTGCTCGGTCTTCTTCATCAATTCCGGCACCTCGATCTGGCAATGGCTGCTAAGCCAGTTCCGCTCCGAAACCGCCGCCAAGCTCGACGCGGCGGGGCTGGCCGCCTGGACCACCTTCTCCGGGTACACCCGGGGAATCGTCATAGTGGGCGTCACCAACGGACTGTTCGCCGGCCTCGCCCTTGCCTTTATGGGGATTCCCCTCGCCACGCCGATCGGCGTCCTGGTTTCGATGGGCACATTCATCCCCTACGTCGGCTCGGCCATCGCCATGACGGTCGCCATCGTGGTGGCGCTCGCCGCCAAAGGCCCCTGGTGGGCGCTGGCGGTGGTGGCGCTGGTGGTGCTGATCGGCCAGATCGAGGGCCACCTCCTACAGCCGCTGATCATGTCCAAGCAGGTCCGCCTGCATCCGGTGGCCGTGGCCGTGGCCGTGGTGGCGGGCGCCCTGACCGCCGGCGTGGTCGGCGCGATCGTGGCGGTCCCGGCCGTGGCGGTCTGCTGGGCCGTCTTCTCCCGCCTCCGCGCAATCAGCGCCGAATTGACCGGCGAGTTGGAGGAACCGCCCAAAGCCGCGGGTAAAGCCTCAAGTTGATGTGACCTACATCACACATTGAATTGGCGTGTGCCATGATTGTCGAATGAAGCTGCGCAACGCCTTGGCCATTGGGGCCGGACTGGCGGCAGCCGGGACCATCGTCGTGGGGTCCAGACTGCATCGCGGCTGGGGAGCGACCCCTCAAGAACGGAGCGCGCCACTGCCCGGCGACGAACTAGTCCCAAGCCCAGTTTTTCGCTCAACCCGAGCGATCACCATTCAATCCCCGCCCGAATCGGTCTGGCCCTGGCTGGTCCAGATGGGCACCGGGCGGGCCGGCTGGTACTCCTCCGATTCGCTGATCTCCCGGTTCTCGTCAGCGCCCATCGTCTCCGCGTCAACCATCATCCAGGACCTGCAGGACCTCAAAGTCGGCGATGCCGTCGACCTGATCGACACGATGGTCTTCCGCGTCCACCAATTGGAGTCGAACCGGGCGATCGTCCTGCTCGCCGACGAACACCAGCTGCCGCTCCAGCCCTGGGTCAAGTCGTGGGCCTTTGTCATGGAGCCAATCGAGGGCGGCGCCACCCGGCTCCTGGTCCGCGAACGGTCGTATTGGACCCGCACATGGGTCGGATTCGCCACGGCCTTCACGAACTGGCTGTGGTTCCTGCTCACCCGCGGCCTCCTGCGAAACCTCAAGGCGCTCGCGGAGGCCACCTGACCACTGCCGCTACGGCGAGGCGGGCACCCGCCGGCGTGAGGCGGAGCGCCGGGAGCGCCAGACGGCATCGGCGGACAAGACGATAAGCGCCACCCAAACCAAGCCGAAACCGGCCCAGCGGACCGGCGGCATGGACTCGTGGAGGAACACCACGCCGGTGATGAACTGCATCACCGGACAGAAGTATTGGATCAAGCCGAGGACGGACAGCGGCAGGCGGCGGGCCGCGCCGTTGAACAGCAGCAGCGGCGCCAAGGTGACCGCGCCCAAGCCGACCATTATCAGCGCGTGCCACGGGCCGTTGGCGCCGAAGGCCGCCTCGCCGCGCGTCCCCAGCGCCACCGCGTAGGCCAACCCAAACGGCACCATGACCAGGGTCTCCACGCTGAGCGACGTGACGGCGGAGACGCCGCCGCCGACCCGCTTCTCGATGTAGCCGTAGAAGCCGAAGCTGAACGCGAGGGCCAACGCCACGGCCGGGAAGGAGCCGACGCCGAAGCCCACGGCGACCACCGCGACGGCGCCCACCCCGACTGCGGCCCATTGCACGGCCCGGAGCCGCTCGCCCAGCAGTACCACCCCCAACAGCACGCTGACCAGCGGGTTTATGAAATAGCCGAGCGCCGCGTTGACAAGTTGGCCGTGGTAAATGGCCCAGACGAAGACCAGCCAGTTGACGGTCAGCAACACCCCCGCCAGGCTCAGCGCCCCCAGTGCCCGCAGATTGGCGAAGGCCCGCCAAAGCGAGGCGAACTGACCGGTCGCCGCCACAATGACAAGCAGCATGACCGCCGACCAGATCAGCCGGTGCGCTATGACCTCAAGGGCGCCGGCCGGCTCCGCCAGCAACAGATAGAGCGGCAGCAGGCCCCAGAGGAAATACGCCCCGACCCCGAGGGCCGGCCCGGTCCGCCGACCGGGTTTGGGGCGATCGCGCGGGTCAGGCACCGCCCACCGGCCTGACCTCGATCTCCGCGAGCACCTCGCCGATCGGCTGGCTGATCATGAGCGCCCTCCCGGCGAGGTCGCCGGCGCCCACGGGTCCGCCTTTGTTGATGACCACCAGGCGGTCGCCCTCGAAGTAATCGACCAGTCCGGCCGCGGGATACACCACGAGTGAGGTGCCGCCAATGATCAGCATGTCCGCCCCAGTGATCGCCTTGACGGCGGCGGCGATCACATTACGGTCGAGCGGATCCTCGTAAAGGACCACCGCCGGTTCGATCACCCCGCCGCAGTCGCAGCGCGGGATCCCCTCGGCCCGGTAGACCACTTCCATGGGGTGTTGCCGTCCGCAGAGGGCGCACTGGTTGCGATGCGCGGAACCGTGCAGTTCGATGACGTTAACCGAGCCCGCGGTCTGGTGCAGGCCGTCGATGTTCTGCGTGACCACCGCCGCCAGGCGGCCCGCCCGCTCGAGTTCGGCCAGTTTGCGGTGGGCCGCGTTGGGGCGCGCCTCCGGGTGGAGCACGTTTTGGCGGTGAAACTCGAAGAACTCGCGCGGATGCGCCTCGAAGAAGCTGCGCGACAAGATGACCTCCGGCGGGATTGGACCGCCCGCCATGTACAGCCCGTCCGCGGACCGGAAATCCGGAATCCCCGATTCGGTGGACACGCCCGCTCCGCCAAAGAAAACGATCCGGCGCGACGCGTCGATCATGTCTTGCAACGGGCTCACCCGTCAGCTTTACCACATCCTCAGTGGAAATCGCGAGATTTGGTGGGCACTTTGAGGTAAAGGGGGTGCAGGTGGCCGGCCTTTATGCCGACCGTCCCGTCGTGGTTTTCCAGCCTTCCCGCCACCACCATGGCCGATGCCGTGCGGCCGACTTTTCGGAACCGGTTCCACACGTCAGCGGTGCAGATTATGTTGACCTGGCCCGTCTCGTCCTCCAGGTTGAGGAAGGTCACGCCCGCCGCGGTGCCCGGACGCTGGCGGTGGGTGACCACGCCCGCCACCTTGATCCACTCGCCGTTCGGATGAGAGGCGACCTGGTCGTTCGGGACCACCTCGGCGGCAGTCAACTGGTCCCGGACGTGGACGGTGGGGTATTCGGCCAAAGTGACCCCGGTGGCCCACATGTCGGCCATGGCCAACTCCTCGTCCGACATGCCCGGCAAAGTCGGAGCCTCCAAACCGGGGGTGGTGCCCGGCAGTTCGCCGGCCGCGCCCGTCGCGCCGGCCGCCCACAACGCCCTGCGGCGGTCGGGTTCCAAGTCCCCCAAGGCCCCGGCGGTGGCCAAAGACTCCATTTGGCGCGGCGTCAGGCCGCACCGGTGCGCCAAGTCGGTCAACGACCGGAACGCTCCGCCCCGCTCCCGCTCGGCCTGGACCGCCTCCGCTTTCTTGGCCCCAATCCCGCGCACCGCCGCCAAACCCAACCTGATCCCCAGTTCCGGGTCGCCTCTGAGGAGCTTCGAATAGGGTCTGTCCCCCGGCCCGGTCCGCTCCACCCGGGCCTGGGCCCCCGACCGCTGCACATCCGGCCCGCGCACGTCCAAGCCGTGACGGCGGGCGTCCGCCACCAGCGACTGCGGCGAATAGAAACCCATCGGCTGCGAAGCCAGAATCGCGGCGTAAAAGGCCGCCGGGTGGAACACCTTCAACCACGCCGACACGTAAACAATCAAAGCGAAGGAGAAAGAATGCGATTCGGGAAACCCGAAATCCGCGAACGCCCTCAACTGGTCGTAGATCCTGGACCGGGCGGCGGCGGGCACGCCGCGTTCCCGCATGCCCGCCATGAGGGCCTCTTTGAGGGCCTCCATCCGTTCGGTGGACCGCTTCGAGCCCATGGCCCGCCGCAGCTGGTCGGCCTGGCCGGCGCTGAAGCCGGCCGCCGCGATGGCCATCTGCATCAGCTGTTCCTGGAACAACGGCACGCCCAGGGTGCGCTCCAGCGCGGGGCGCACCAGTTCGTGGTCGTAGACAACCGGTTGGCGGCCCCGGCGGCGCTCAATGTAAGGGTGGACCGAGCCGCCCTGGATGGGCCCCGGCCGAATCAGGGCCACCTCCACGACAATGTCGTAAAAGCATTGCGGCCGCAGCCTCGGCAAAGTGGCGATCTGAGCCCTGGACTCGACCTGGAACACGCCCACCGTGTCCGCGGCGCACAGCAAGTCGTAGACCTCCGGGCATTCAGGCGGGATTGTGTGCATCTGCCAGCGTTCGCCCTCGGCGCGCTCGATCTCCTCGAACGCCAGCCTGACGGCGCCCAGCATGCCCAAACCGAGCAGGTCGAACTTGACCAGGCCGGCGTTGGCCGCGTCGTCCTTGTCCCACTGCAACACCGACCGGTCCTCCATCCGGCCCCACTGGACGGGGCAGATGTCGATCACCGGCTGGTCCGCCAAGACCATGCCGCCTGGATGGATGCCCAGGTGGCGCGGCAGATGCATGAACGACTCGGCCAGCCCCAGGACGTCGGCGGGAATGGCGGAAAGGTCGTCGTCGGCATCGACCGGGCCCGCGCCGCCCCGGCCCCACGGGACGTAGCGGACCTTGCCCTTGTGCAGATGGCCCCACCGTTCGACCTGCTTGGACCAGGCGTCCTGCTGGCCAGTGCCGTGGCCGAGCGCGCGGGCGGCGTCCCGCAAAGCCAGCTTTGGCCTGTACGTGATGACCGCGCCGACCAGCGCCGCCCGCTCGCGGCCGTAATGCGCGTAAACATGCTGGATGACCTCCTCGCGGCGGCCCGACTCGATGTCCAGGTCAATGTCGGGATAACCCTCGCGTTCCGGGGCCAAAAAGCGTTCAAACAGCAGGCCGTGGCGGACGGCATCCACGGCCGTGATGCCGAGCGCGTAGCAGACCGCCGAATTGGCGGCCGAGCCCCGGCCCTGGCAGAGGATCCCCTGCTCCTCGCAGAACTCGACGATCTCGCGCATGATCAAGAAGTAGCCGGGGAACCCAAGCTCCTTGATGACCCCCAATTCGTGCGCCAGGGTTTGGTAGGCCTTGGCGTTCGCCGGGCCGCGCGGGCCGTAACGCTGTTCGGCCCCGCGCCAAGTCAGCTCCTCGAGCCAACTGTCCTCGTCATGGCCCTTCGGCACGTAGGCGGGCGGCAGCTTGGGCGCGATCAGCTTCAAATCGAAAGCGCATTCGGCGGCCAGTTTGGCGGCGGTGGCGGCGGCCGCTGCCGCCTCCGGTCCATGACGGCTCAGGCGGGCCAGCATCTGCCCTGGCGAACGCAGCGCCGCCGTCGGCCCGGCGGGCAGATAGCCGTCCATCTCCTCCAGGCTGCGCCGGCCGCGGATCGCCGCCATGGCGCTGGCCATGGGGAATTGGCTGGTCTTGGCGTAATGGACGTTGCCGGTGGCCACCAGCGGCAACCGGGCGCCCGTCGCCAACTCCGTCAGGGCCGCGATCATGGCGGGATCCCCGGGGCTGTCCGAATCGGTGATCTCAACCGCCACGTTGTCCCGGCCGAACAAGTGGATCAAACGGTCCAGTTCTCTTCTGGCCGCCGCCAGCCGGTCGGCCGCGGGGCCGGTCCCGCAGGCGCCACCGCCGACCATCGCGCGGGAACCATCGCCGGCAACCGCCCGGGCGCCATTGCCGGCCATCCCCCAGGCGGCATCGCCGGTCATCGCGCGGGCGCCACCGCCAACCATCCCCCAGCCGGCATCGCCGGCAACCGCCCGGACGGCACCGGCGGCGTTGCCGACCGTCTCCCCGGTTGCGCCGCCGGTCACTTCCCGGGCGGTGCCGCCAGCGGGATTGCCGACAGCCGCCCGAACGGCATCGGCGGAGTTTGCCGCCCTCCCGCTGAAGGCGGACCGGTCCGCCAGGGCGCGCCGGACCGCGCCCTTCCGGCAACCGGTCAGGATCAGCCATTCGCCGCCGCTGGCGGCGGCCAAGGCGTCCAGGTCGTAGCGGGGCGGCCCCTTCTCCCCCACGGCCAGATAGGCCAGGGCGATCGCCCGGCTGAGCCGTTTGTACCCTTCCGGCCCGCGCGCCAACGCCAGCAGATGGGTTCCCGGCGGGTCGCTGACGCCCGGCTCCTCGGGGCCGCCGTCCAAGGTCAGCTCCGCGCCGAAGACCGTGGGCAAACCGACCTCCCGGGCCGCCTCGGCGAACTGCACCACGCCGTAAAGGCCGTCATGGTCGGTGATCGCCATGGCGCTGAGCCCCAATTTGGCGGCCTGGTAGGCCAAGTCCGCCGGTTGGCTGCAGCCGTCGAGGAAGCTGAAGGCGCTGTGGGCGTGGAGTTCGGCGTAGTCAGTCATAAACCCCCTCCAAGCGCCACTGGCCGGCCTCGCAGGCCAGCAAGGTAGTTTCCTCCCTGCCGCCGCGGTCGACCTGAACCTGCAGGTAAACCCGTCGTTTCGAATCCGGCCCCCACCATTGCTCAACCACCGGCCAGGGGCCCGCCCAGCCTTTGACGGCGGCTTTGTTCAAGTTGGCCGGGCCGGCGCTCAACTCAAGCGACGAGCCGACTTTGACCGTCTGGCCGTTCGAGTCGGTCAGTTCCACCGGCACCGGGTTCGGCGGCATCAAACTCGGGGACGGCTCCGGCACGGCGCCGGGCCAAGGCCGGTCGACGGGTCTGAGCGGAATGGTGTCCTCGCCCCATTCGACCAGCCGGACCCGCCCCCTGGGTTCGCGGCCGCCCTGCACCACCGGCTGGTAGACGCCGCGTCCCCCCAGCATGGTGTGGATCCGCTCGGCGCCGCGCACCGCCCGGGCGGCGGCGTAGCCGTTCGTTCCCCACAGCCGGGCCGAGCCCGCCCCGGCCGGATGGACTTCCTCCGCCTCCAAACTGAGCCGGACCAACGCGCCTGTCGGCAACAGACCGCTGCGCCCGGTCAGCCAGCCTTCAAGTTGCCAGCGGACCCGATCTTTCACGCCAGCCGCGTCGACCCCTTCCAAACGCCAGGTCCGCTCTAGCTGCTCGCCGGTTTCGGTGATGGCGCTGACGCGCAGCCGGTCATAGGTTTGGCCGTGCTGGGCCAATTGGTTGTGCAGGTCGCCGGCCAGTTGCCGGGCCGCCACAATGGCTTGGTCCACTCTGGTCATGGGCGGATCGGCTTCCAAGACGGCAATGAACTGCCGGGGCAGTTGGTGCCCTGGCGCCGTCAGAACGTCTTCGGCTCTGGTCAGCCTCTGCGCCCAGACCCCCACCGCGCCAAACCGTTCGGTCACATTACGGGTCGGCAGTTCGGCCAGATCGCCCAAGGTCCTGATGCCCAACCGGATCAGCAGATCCATCAACACGTCCAGGTTCTCGCCATTGGCCGTGCCGCCCAGGGCCACCCCCAGGTCGCGCAGGGGCCTGGGCGCCAGATAGGCCCGCGACTCGCCGCGCGGCACCACCCTGCCGTCGCGGGCGGCCAGGATCGCGGCCAGCAGGCCGTCCGCCACCCCGACCCAGGCTTCGGTGCCGATCTGGGCCGCTACCTCGGTCAAGAGCTGTTCGGCGAAGGCCTCGTCGCCGCCGTAATAGCGGCTGGCGCCAATGGCCGGGCAAAGCATCAGGCCCGGCCGCAGCAATTCGACCGCCGGCACCAGCGTATGCACCAGTGCGGCCAATTCTTCGAAGGCGCGGGCGTCTCGCACTTGGTCGGCTGGCACTATCACCGCGCCGGGGCAAAGCGAGGCGGCCGTGCGCCGCTTCATGCCGCGCCGCACCCCGGCCGCCCGGGCGGCCGCGCTGACGGCCTTGACTCGGTGGGCGTCAGCCACCATGATCGGCTGCTCGGCTGGCGCCGCCCCCGCCTCGATGGCCGCCACCACCGGCCAGTCCGGAATCCAGATCGCCGCCAACCGGCGCGCCGCCGGGGAATCGCCTCCGTTCATGGCCATGCCCCAAAACTGCCTTTGCAGACCAACTCAAGGTCGAACCGGGGCTGGCCGGCCACGCCTTGGCCCTCGCCTAGCGGCGCGCTGTGCGTGGTGCCCACCCTGACAATCAGTTTGGCGCCGCCCCATTCGCCGGTGGTGATCAGCCGTCCGCCGGTGAAACGCAACCGCGCCTCGATCCGGCGGCGGTCGCCCGCCCCCAGCTTCAACCCGCCGACCATCACCAAGCCGTAGGCGTCTACCAGCCCGGCCAGGACCCGGAGCGGCTGTTTGCCCAGGCTGGGAACAACCACGGTGCGGCTGAGGACCACGCCAGCCTGGGCCGCCGCGAGCAGACCCGCCTCCGGCAAACCGGCGATGGCCGCCCAGTCCTCCGCTCCCATGCCGGTCGCGGCCACCGCCCAAAAGGACGCCAGCGATCCGCTGACCTGGGCCACCGTCCCCGGCAAGAAATGTGGTCCGGCCAACTGGGCCAGTTCCGCCGAGGTAAGCCGCTCCCAGTCGGTCCGAAGGCTCCCGACAGCTTTTTCCCCACGTCCCCGCAGCCCCCCGCGTCCTTGTGCCCCTCCGCCTTCCTGTAACTTCCCGCTTTCCCGCGCTCCCTCGCATTCCCGTAACCCTGCGCCTTCCCGCGTCCCCTCGCGTTCCCGCAATGTCGCCGCGCCGCCAAAACCGGGGCTACGGGACGGCAGTGGGCGCGGAGAGGCCGTCCGAGGGATCTGCGAATGGAACTCCGGATTCGCGCCGACCGGCTGGGCGCCGGTCTTCGCCTCCGCCAGCCGGAGCATCCGTCTGGCCTTTTCCAGCACCGACGCTGGGGCTACCCGCTCAGGCAAAGAAGTGTCGAATGTCGTCACAGTAATCACCTCCCCAGCTACAACGCCTGTTCGACCCACCTAGTTAACTCGCTTCGTACATTTGTGTCAAGTCCGATCCGCTCCCGCCTTTCCGGATCCAGCCGCGCCCGGGCGCTTGCGCGGAGCCCACGGGTAAAATCTCCTCATGGACCTAACGCGCCCGATCCCACCCGATCCCTACTCACTCCTCCCCAAGGTGCCCTCATTCACACTCACCAGTCTGGATGTCACCTCTGACACTCAATTGGCAAGCACTTTCATCCAGGCGGGCGGCAACTTCTCGCCCCAACTGGCGTGGAGCGGCTTCCCGGAGGCGACCAAGAGTTTCCTGGTCAACTGCTTCGATCCGGACGCCCCGACCCCGGCGGGCTTTTGGCATTGGACCTTGGTGAACTTGCCCGCCTCGATCACGGAACTAGACCAGGGCGCTGGCGCGCCGGACGCGGCTTTCCAGGATCCGGTCTTCCAACTCAGGAACGACGCGGGCACTGTCGGCTACACCGGAGCGGCGCCACCCCAGGGCGACTACCCGCACCGCTACTACTTCGCCGTCCACGCGCTGGATGTCGAGACGCTGCCGATCGGCCCCGCCGCGTCCTCCACGGTGGCGGCTTTCAACGCCCTCTTCCACACGCTGGCGCGGGCCCTGATCGTTCCGACTTACCAAGTGAGGTAGCGGTCCCCGATCACGGGGCTGGGCGGATCGCCGTGCTTCCCGATGCCGCCACACCGCCGCCGCCGTCATCCGCTCGAACCTGCCGCTCCCGCCGTTGAGGCCGTTGAGGCCGCTACCAAAGCCGGCCTCAGGGCAGAGCCCGGCTGACGTCGGCGCGGAACCGCGCCAACACGCGGCTTCCGCAGTCCGCATCAGGGCAGAGTCCCGCCCCGCACCTCCGCGCCGCCGGTTCCCGCCGCCGTCAGGGCGGAGTTCTCCCCATGTTCCGGTTGTGTCCCAGGCGACCGGGTCAGCGCGGGTTTGGCAGCGCCGGCCAGGTTTTCGAGTTTGACGCGGATCCGGTCGTTCAGCATCGGGGTGCGAGACGGGTCTACTCTGGCCGGGGGAATCACCACCGGGTGGTGGTTGACAGGGTCGATCTCGGCCCGCCACCGGGTTGGGTCGTCGCAGCCAGGGAACCACCCGGTTCCGTCCGGCAACTTCACCGCCGTTTCCAAAATCCGGTGATGCCGATGACACGCCAGGATCAGGTTGTCCAAACCGGTGTTGCCACCAAGCACCCACTTCCGCAAGTGGTGGGCCTCGCACCCGTCCGGCCCGACCCCGCACCCGGGGAACACGCATCCACCGTCCCTCTGGTTCAACGCCACCCTGACCGCAGCCGGTATGCCCCTGGTCGCCCTGCCCACGTCCAAAGGCTCCCCGAACGACCCGGTCAGCACCGCCACCCACTCCGCACCGCAGACCAACTGGTTGATCGCCTCCGGCGACAATTCCTCTCCGTCCTCAAGCACCCCAACCGGGGCGGAAGAGCCGACTTGGTCCTTGGTCATTGTGACCACGATCCTGGCCGGCCTGCCCGCCTTCAGCGGGGCCCCGTCCTGCGGGTAGGCGTCCGCCATGGCCGCGAACGCGTCCATCATCGACGCGCCGAACGGGTCGGCGTCTCGCTGGCCCGAAACCGCCGGATCCCACAACCGGCCCGCGTCCGGATCGCCACCGTTGGCGCGGTCCGTCCGTTCCCGGCGGGCGGCCAGCGCCGCACCCTCCAAACGCCGTTTGATTCTGGCCCCGACCTCGACCGGACACCGGCCGCTGATCACCATCGCCTGACCATCCCGGCGGAATGACAAGAACCGCTCCTTGTGGGCTTTGTCCCGCTCACGGTCAAGTTGGTCCTTCCGGTCTCCGCCAACGCCAGCCCTCTGACGGGCCTGGTCCACCAGTTTGCGGGCCTTCACGGCCAGCGCCCTCGGCCCCAAACGGCCAGCCTCCCCGACCAGCCGAGCTTCCGCGTCACGCAAAGCCTGGTCTCCCAGCACATCTGCGGGGAAGTCGTTCAGTTCCCGCGCCACCGCCAGGGCCTGCGCCGGCGCCATCTCGCCCCGCTGGGCCGCCCCGGAAACCAGCTCGAATGGCCGCAGCGCCTCCCCTTGTTTGACAAGCTTCCTCGCTTGGCTCGCGGGCATTTTCCATTCCAGTTGCAGATGCGACTCCACGTCCAAACCCTCGATCTTCGCCGCCGCGCCTTTCCGCTTGGCTTCCTCCGCCACCGCTGCGGTCAACGACTCAGCCTGATTCCCGATCACCGCCAGCGTGTCCAAATGCGCCAGCAAATCCCCGGCGCCCAGGCCCTCCCGGCCCCTGGAGGCGAAGCGCGTCAAATGCGCCCGTGCCGCTAGCAAGTCCGCGTCTGCCAAGCCCGCATCGAGCAAGCCTGAAGCCGCCAAGCCGCACAAACCGGGATCTCGCGAACCCGACTCCAGCAGGTTCCAGTCGGCCAGGCCGCCGGCACCGAGAGCGGCACCAGACGGGCCAGACGGGTTGGGGGGATCCGACGCGGGCCGCCCAGCGCCCGGCGGGCTGGCCGCCAAGACACCATCCGCCGCCCAGATGACGGCCAAGCCCGCACCCCCCAAAATCCCCGCCAGCACCAACGCGACGTCCCGCGAACCCACCGCCACCAACTCGGCGCCATCCCCCGAACCCCCGCCTGCGGGGCTCCCCGGCTCCCGGTTGGCCGGGAGGACGCCGCCGTCGGCCCACCGGCCGGGCGCATGCCTAACGGCACTCTCCCCAGCGCTCACAACGCCACTCCGAACACGGCGCGCCGCACGCCTTCAAGCCCCGCTTGAGACCTGTTCAAAAGGCGGTCTGTCATACGTCTATACTACTCTCTGAGAGCGCCTGCGTCAACAGATCCGCAAAGAAAACTCCGGCTAGGGCACCGCCCGAGTCGAGGAGAACACGAGCATGGGGACCTGATCGCCCATCCCTACGACGCCTCGGCCGGCTGCGGTCAAACACCGCCCCGCTCAGGGCTCTGACAACCGCTGCGCCAACCATGGATCCAACGTAGAGGACGGGTCTGACATCATGACCGCAGTGACCGCCATCCCGCCCTCCCGTCGCCCACCAACCGCCAACCGCCAACCGCCAACCCCGAAAGGCTTCCCCACCCGCCCCCGCCGAGACCCGAGACGGCACCGAAACGGAACCAGCGGCATCGGCGGCCGTGGCGAACCACCTGAAAGCCGGGGCCTGACAGCGCAACGACCAGCGAATACGCTCGCCGAGGCAACGGTGCCTTCACCGCGATGGCGACCATGCAGGCTTCCCCACGGCAGCGGCCGGGCGCAAATCGCGAACCGGCGGAACATGGCGGCGGCATGGGCCAATCAGAGGGGGCCAGACGGCATCGGCGACCTTGGCGGCATCCAAGACGACGGCCATGGCGTTGCCCGCCGCAGCCCCGGCAGACCGGGATTTCGGGGGTTCCCGAACTGCGGGGCGAGTGCTAGCGTCGAAGGCAGCCGCGTCGGGCGGTCAATGCCCGGAAACGGATCTCCGGCATGGACGCAGGGGGCACCAGGCGCCGGGCCGCGCCAGCCGGCGGCCATGAGTCCACGACACCATCCCCCGAACTCTGACGGCCCCAAGAACCACTGTGGCCGGAGCCGCGCACCTTATCCGGGAATGGCGGCGGGATGACGCACAGGGCCACGGCTTCCCGCGAAACGGCGCGCTCGGGTGGCACCGCGCGCCGCGACTAATCCAGTGCGACCAATCCAGTCCGTGTTCAAGGCGGGGCGCCTCAATGACGAAAGCGCCCCGCCCAGGCACCCGGCTCCATCCAGAAAGGCATCCAGCGACATGGCAGCAAACAAGCCCGCGTACAGCGGATTCGACAAGCAATTCATAGCCGGCGAGTGGCGGGAGGGCACCTCCCCAAGGGAGGCCCCAGACACCGACCCGTACACCGGCCAGACCCTGACCACGATCAGGCTGGCCTCCAAAGACGACGTGGACCAGGCCTACGCGGCGGCAGCGGAAGCCCAGCGCGAATGGGGGGAGGCGCCGCCGGCCCGCCGCGCGGCCGTGATCGCGGCCGCCGGCCAAATCCTCGCGGAGCGCCAGGATGAGATAACCGACTGGCTGATCCGCGAATCCGGTTCGGCGCGCTTCAAGGCGGCCTTTGAGGCCGGGCTCGTGTCGGGCGCCGCGCCCCTCCAAGCAGTCATGCCGTACCGGGCGCACGGGCAGATCAGGCCGTCCGACGTGCCGGACACGGAAAACCGCATCCTGCGCCAGCCGCTCGGGGTGATCGGGGTCATCTCCCCGTGGAACTTCCCCTTCGTCTTGTCGATGCGTTCGGTCATGCCGGCCCTCGCGCTCGGCAACGCCGTGGTGCTGAAGCCGGCCAGCGACACCCCCATCACGGGCGGCCTGTTGGTGGCAAAGGTGCTCGAGGAGGCGGGACTGCCCCAAGGGCTCCTGTCCGTGGTGGTGGGCGCCGGCTCCGAAATCGGCGACTACCTGGTTGAGCACGAGGTTCCCAAGCTGATCTCTTTCACCGGCTCCTCGGAAGTCGGCCAGCACGTGGGCGCCCTCGCGGTGGGGGGACGGCGGATGAAACGCGTCGGCTTGGAGTTGGGCGGCAACGCCCCGTTCGTGGTGCTCGATGACGCCGACGTGGAACAGGCAGCCGTCGCCGCCGTCTTCGGCCGGTTCTTGCACCAAGGCCAAATCTGCATGTCAACGAACCGGATCGTGGTGGACGCCTCGATCTACGACCAGTTCGCGGACGCCTTCGTGGAGCACACGCGCGCCCTCAAGTACGGCGATCCGGCGGATCCGGAGGTCCTGGTGGGGCCGATCATCAACAAGGCCCAACTTGAGACGCTGGTGGCCAAAGCGGCGCAGTGCCGGGCCGAGGGCGCCGTCCAGGTGCTGGGCGGCGAGCCGGTGGGACAGGTGCTGCCGCCGCACGTGTTCACCGAGGTCACACAGTCGATGGTGCTGGCCCGCGAAGAAACGTTCGGCCCAATGGCGCCCATCATCCGGGCCGCAAACGAAGAAGACGCCCTGGCTATCGCCAACGACACCGAGTACGGCCTGTCCAGCGCGGTGTTCTCTGGCGACCTGGACCGGGCGACCCGGTTCGCGGCCAAGATCGAGGCGGGCATGACCCACGTCAACGACCAAACCGTGGGGGACGAGGCCCATGTCATGTTCGGCGGCGAGAAGAACTCCGGCCTGGGCCGGTTCAACGACGAATGGATCATCGAGGAGTTCACCCGCACCCACTGGCTGGCGGTCAAGCACGGCCCGGTGGGCTACCCCGTCTGAGCGCTCCCGACCGCAATGTGTGTCCCCATCTTTCGAAGAAATGACCGTCCCCGATTTGAGAGGTGGGGACAGACGTGGGTGGCGGGGTTAGCAGAAGGAGTTGCCGCAGGCGCAGCCCTGGCGGGCGTTCGGGTTGTCGATCGAGAAGCCCTGGCTGGAGATCGAGTCCTCGAAGTCGATCTTCGCGCCGTCCACCAGCGGGGCGGATAGCTGGTCCACGACCAGCGGGACGCCGTCGAACAGCACCACCATGTCGCCGTCCAGCGCCGAGTCGTCAAACCCCAGGTCGTATTGCATGCCGGCGCAGCCGCCGGGCTCCACGGCCAGGCGCAGGCGCAGTTCGGGCTTGCCCTCGCGGTCCAACAACTCCTTGACTTTGGCGGCCGCCGCCGGTGTCAGCGTGACGCCATGGGTCTTCTCAGTGGCGGCAATCGTCATAGCGAAACTCCATATCCTTTAGTCATTAGGTAATCAGGGTAACCTTACCCGGCCGCCAAATGGCGCGCCAGGAAGTCAGCCGCCAGCGGACCAGCCACCCGCGGCGCGCGCAACGGCAGGTTGTGACCCTGGCCGGCGATCTCAACCCATTCGGCGCCGGGGATCAGCCGCGCGGTCCGCTGCGACTCGTGGCGGGGCACAATGTCGTGGGCGCCCACCATGATCAAGGTGGGCACGCGCACGGATTCGAGCATCGCCTTGGAGTGGTTCGGCTGGCCGATCATCAGGCCCCAAACCGCCGCGCGCCGGCGGGCGGCGGCCGAGAAGAGACCGGCCGCGCGCATCCCCCAATACCCGGCGGTGATGATCAGGTTGGTGACCGGGCGCAGCGCGGCTTGAGTCGTGTTGCCGCCCATCAGCACCTGCGCGGCCAGCAACTCGGGGCGGTGAATGGCCAGTTCAAGCCCAATGTTGGCGCCGTCGGAAAAGCCGATCAGCCCGAAGCGGCCGTCGTAGCGGTACCGCCGCCGGTAGTCGAGCAGCGCGCCCAGGCAGTCGATGGCCAACTGCGGGATCGTCATGGGCGCATCCCCGATGGGCGTGGCCCCGTGCCCGCGCGAATCGATGGCGATCGTGGTGAAGGAGGACAGATAGGGCCGCAGCGGCTCAAAAATGGAGCAGTCCTCCGAATTGCCGTGCAGCAGCACCACCGGCGGCCCCACGCCGTCCACCAGGGCGTTCAGGTCGCCCAGAATCATCGCGCGCCCTGCGCCAGGTATTCCAGCGCCAGCGCCTCGCCCAGCACCGCGCGGCGCAGCATGGGCAACGACACGGACTCGTCGCCGGAATGCGCCCGCGAGTCTTGGTCCTCAACCCCGGTCAGCAAGACTTCGATCCCTGGAAAGACCTCTGAGATTTCCAACGCCAGCGGGATCGACCCGCCTTGGCCGGTCAGGACCACGGGATTCCCAAAGGCCTCGCCCAAAGCCCGCGAGACGGCCCCGAACGCCGGACCGGAGGTGTCGGTCTGGAACCCCGGCCCGCTGACCCCCTCCTCGATGGTCAATTCGGCGCCGAATTCGACCCGTTCGCGCAGGTGCCGCGCCACCAGTTCCTGCGCCACGGCGGCGTCCATCCCCGGCGGCACCCGCACCGAGAGGCGGGCGCGGGCCGCCGGCAAAATGGTGTTGGAGGACTCGTCCACCGAGGTCGCGTCAAAGCCGATCAAGTCGATGGCCGGACTCCACCAGAGGCGGTCGGCCAAAGGGCCGCGACCCGCCAGAGCCAGCCCCGGCACCAGGGCGGCGGCGCGGCGGATTTCCGCCTCCTCGACCGCCACGTCGCTGTGCCCGGTCGGC
This sequence comes from Bifidobacteriaceae bacterium, assembly GCA_031281585.1. Taxonomy (NCBI): domain Bacteria; kingdom Bacillati; phylum Actinomycetota; class Actinomycetes; order Bifidobacteriales; family Bifidobacteriaceae; species Bifidobacteriaceae bacterium. Next base: position 16,717 of record JAITFE010000131.1, read on the forward strand.
GTCAGCCCCCGGACCGCCACCGCCCCGGAGGAGTCATGCAGGGTGGCGACCAGCCGCGCCAACACGGTGGGCGCGTCCAGGAAAGCCCCGCCGAACATGCCGGAGTGGACCGCGTGCTCCGAAACCCGCAACGTCACGGTCAGGTCGGTGACGCCCCTCAGCGACACGGTCAACCCCGGCACGTCCGGCGCCGGGTTGTCGCAGTCCGCGATCACCACCACGTCCGCCGCCAGCCGGTCCCGGTGCCGGCGCAGCAGGTTCCCGAAGGTGGGCGACCCGGATTCCTCCTCGCCTTCGATGAAGAACCGCACGTTGACCCCCAGGTCGCCGCCCAGCGCCCGGACCGCGCCCACATGGGTGGCCACCCCCGCGCCGTCGTCCGCCGCCCCGCGCCCGTACAGCCGGTCGCCTTTGACGACCGGCTCCCAGGGGTCGGTTGTCCAGTCGTCCGCCACCGGTTGGACGTCGTGGTGGGCGTAGAGGAGGACGGTGGGAACGGCATGGGACACCCAGATTTGCCCGATGACGCCGGGGCCGCCCCCAGCGCTCACCACTTCCACGTCCTGGGCGCCCACGCCGGCCAGCAACTCCGCGACACGGGCGGCGGAGCGCGCCAAAACCCCCGGCGGGGCGGACGGCGCGGCATACGAGGGGATGCGCACCAGCTCTTCGAGGACCGCCACAGTGTCGGGGAACTGCGCGTCGACACGCTCTTTCAGTTGAGGGAGGCTAACCATGCTCCAACCGTAACCCCATAGACTTGATCCCGTGCCAATCAAGTCCAACAAGCCCGCCGTGAAGCTTTTCGGCGGCCTGAAGAAGGCCGAGCCACAGCCCGCGCCTGAGGCCAAACCGGGCGGCAAGGGCCGTCCCACGCCGAAACGCAAGGAAGCCGAGGCGGTCCACAAGCGGCCGCTGGGCGGCGCGGGCGTCAAGGGCGGGCCGGCGGCCAAGCCCCTGACGAAGGAGCAGCAAAAGGCCGAGCGCGCCAAAGCCCGCGAACGGTTCGACCTGGCGATGAAGACCGGCGACGAACGCTACCTGCCCGCCAGGGACAAGGGTCCGGTGCGGCGCTGGACCCGCGACTACATAGACTCGCGGCGCTCGATCGGCGAGTACATCGTGTTCGTGGCGCTGGGCTCGCTGATCCTGCTGTTCTTCCTCATCCAGACGGTGCCGGTCGTCGCGTCCATTGTCATGCTGCTCATGTACGTGGTCCTGATCGCGGTGATCGCGGACGCGGTCATCAGGGGGCGGAAGCTGAGGAAGGCGCTGATCGCCAAGTTCGGCGAGGACAAACTGCCGAAGGGCTCGGTTTGGTACGGCATCAACCGCTCGCTGCAAATGCGCCGCACGCGCATGCCGAACCCGCAGGTCAAGCGGGGCGAGTTCCCTAGCTAGCGGCGGCCTGCCGCTGCACGCGGGCCGGCCAGGCCGGCCCTTCATAAATAAAGGCGGTGTAGGCCTGCACCGCATTGGCCCCGGCCGCCAGATACTCCTCAACGTCCACGGCCGAGGTGATCCCGCCCACGCCGATGATTGTCCGCCCCGGCCCGAGCCGCCGCCGGAGCCGCCGCACCACCTCCAGGCCGCGTTCGCGCAGCGGCGGGCCGGACAACCCGCCGGCCCCCAGGTCATGCGCCACGGTGGTGTTGACGGCCACCACCCCGTCCAGGTCGAGTTCTTCGACCAGGGCGGCTATTGCGTCCACGTCTTCATCCGACAGGTCCGGGGCGATCTTGACCGCCAGCGGCACATGCCCGGAGCGCCCCTCTTTCGCCAGCGAGCGGGCGGCCCCCGCCCGCGCCGCCAAGAGGATCGGCCTGAGCGACTCGACGGCTTGCAGGTCCCTGAGGCCCGGCGTGTTCGGCGAGGACACGTTGACGACCAGGTAGTCGGCGTATTTCGCGAGGCGCCGGGCGGACAGGAAGTAGTCCTGGGCCGCCTCCTCAGGCGGGGTCACCTTCGATTTGCCGATGTTCACGCCCACCACGCTGTCCCGCCCCGCGGCCGACCGGCGCAGTTGCCGCAACGTCCGGGCCACGGCCGTCGAGCCGTCGTTGTTGAAGCCCATCGCGTTGCGCAGGGCTCGCTGGTCGAGCAGCCGCCACAGACGCGGGCGCGGGTTGCCGGGCTGCGGGAAGCGCGTGACCGTCCCGATCTCCACGAAGCCGAACCCCAGCGCGGTGAGGCCTTTGACCGCTTTGGCGTCCTTGTCGAAGCCCGCCGCCAAACCCAAAGGCCCGGGTATTGCCCGCCCGAACAATTCGGCCGGCCGGCGTCTTCCGCGCGCCCAGAAAAGACGGCTGACCAGCGCCCGCGCGGGGGCGAACTCCCCCATGACCGTGATCAGGCCCAGGGCCAGTTTGTGCGCCCGCTCCGGGTCCATCCGGCGGAAAAACACGTTGAAGATCAGGCGGTACACGGTCCTACAGGTTACCTGCCTTAGCATTGCCAGGTGACCAGTTTGACTCTGACCAGCGCCGATTTCCGGTCGCTTGACGTGCCCGTGGTTCTGACCGGCGCCCATCCCAAGGGGGGCGTGCCCGGCCTGGCAAGCGCCGAACTCCTGGCAGCGCTTGGTTTCACCGGCCGGAGCGGCGATTTGGCGCGCGTTCCCGCCAGCGCCGTGACCGGCGATTTCGCGGCCCAGGTGCTGGCCGTGGTCGGCTTGGGGGATTCGCGCCGGCCGGAGGACCTGCGGCGCGCGGTGGGCGCCGCGCTTCGCCAGTTGGGGGACGGGCCGGTCGCCTTGGCCTTCGACCCCGGCCCGGGCCACCCGCCGGTGACCGGCGACCCCGCCTATCTGGCCGCCATCGCGGAGGGCGCTTTGCTCGGAGCCGCCGATGCCGTCGAGTTGGTTTTGGCCCTCCCCGACGCCCGTGAGGTGGCCGGCAAGGCGGCCCGCCAACTGGTCGCCCGCGCCGAGGCGGTGGCTGGCGCCGTCAAACTGGCCCGCCGCCTGACCAACGAGCCGCCGAACCGGCTTTACCCCGCTACCTTCGCGGACCAGGCCGCCCAGGCGGTCAAAGGAACGTCCGTCAGGATCAAGGTCCTCGACGAATCCGAGTTGGCCAAGGGCGGGTTCGGCGGCGTTCTCGCCGTGGGCCAGGGTTCGATCCATACCCCGCGCCTTGTCAAACTGGTCTATTCGCCGGCCCGCGCCAAGCGTCACGTGGCGCTGGTCGGCAAGGGCATCACGTTCGACTCGGGCGGCTTGTCCCTGAAGTCCCGCGCGTCCATGGCGACAATGAAAAGCGACATGGCCGGGGCGGCGGCGGTGCTGGGGGCGGTGCGGACGGCATCGGACCTGAAACTGCCCGTCAAGGTGACCGGGTACTTGTGCTTGGCGGAAAACATGCCGTCCGGGGCGGCGGAACGGCCGGGCGACGTGATCCAGTTGAAAGACGGGCACGCGGTCGAGGTCACCAACACCGACGCGGAGGGCCGGTTGGTCCTGGCGGACGGGATCGCGGCGGCCTTGGCGGACAAGCCGGACGTGGTCATCGACATCGCCACGCTGACCGGAGCCCAGATAACGGCCCTGGGAAACCGGATCGCGGGCGTCATGGGGACGGACGCGATCCGGGACCAGGTGGTCCGAGCCGCGGCCGAGGCGGGCGAGGAGGCTTGGGCCATGCCGCTGCCGCCCGAGTTGATGGACGTGTTCAAGTCCGAGGTCGCGGACTTCACCAACGCGAACCTGGGCGACGCCGCCGGCGGCATGCTCAGCGCGGGGCTGTTCCTCAAACAGTTCGTGGGCCAGACCCCGTGGGCCCATGTCGACTGCGCCGGCCCCGCCTTCAACACCGCCGACCCGTGGGGCTACACCCCGAAGGGCGGCACCGGCTACGGCGTGCGCACCCTGGTGAAGTACCTGGAGACCGCGGCCGCCGGCTGACGCCGACCTTATCCTTTTTTTCACCTCCGCCGCTTGGGTGCGGCGCGCCGTGGTCCCGGTCGCCCCGGCGCGCCCGTTTCCGACATCGCAGGGACGGCTCGGCGGAGGACCACGCGTCTTCCGTTTTGACAAAGGGTCCTTTTGGCGTTTAGATCGGAACGATAATCATTTAAGTTCACCTACGGCCACCGCCGCCCATTGCGCCAAGGGGCCAGAAAGACCCTTGCAATGCCAGGCCAGACCGCGCAGTCCCCGCTTCCGCCCCAACCGCACAACCCAGAAAGGGAACCCCGACCGATGACCCCACTCCGGAACAAGCTGAATGCTCTGGCCGCAACCGCAATCGCCGCTGGCTTGACGCTGACCGGCGCCATTGCGGGCGGCACCGCCGCCCTGGCTGATACCGCCGGCACCATATCGCTGGGAGGCGTCGCCTTCGAGGACCTCAACCACAATGGCCTCAAAGACGAGGGTGAACGCGGTTTGAGCGAGGCTGTGGTCCAGTTCTCTCACCCGACGAGCGGCAGCATACGCAACCCGAGCAATCCCGTGTTCCCGCTCAGGGTACCGATTGCCGCAGATGGCACCTGGCAACAGGACGGTTTACCCACGACAGCCGAGGGGGAAACCTACTTGGCGACGCTCGTGTTCCTCGCAGGGGCACCGGGTCTCGTCCCCACGATCAACGAACTGAGGCAAACCACCGAGCATATGTTCCAGCGGAACACGGCGTCCGGACTGCATGTCGATCTCGCGAGCGATCTGGAGGTGGATTTCCCCTTGGCGGAGCCGTGGGAGCCGGAGCCGGAGCCGGAACCGGAGGAGCCGGACGCGGTGACGTACTTGACGGTGGGTCACGCCGATGTGTTGTACCCGGAAATCGACGCAGTTGACGGCACCAAAAAGCTGACGCTGCGCGCCCACGGCGATTTGATGGGCACGGTCGATTACGACGATTTGGTGATGGTCCACCCTGACGCTTCGAAGCTGACGCTGCCGGAGGTTTACACCCCGCAGGCTGATTACTCGTTCATCGGGTTGCCGGGCGCGACGGTTTGGCAAGCGGGCGAGGGCAGCGGGAACGGCGGCGCGTGGATTGGCGCGGCCGTGCAGTCCCCCAGTCTGACCGCGGCCGGGGTGGCGACAGATAGTGCGTTCTCTTTCCGGTTGGATGCGGTCACCGGGCCGGGCGGGAGCGCCGCGCCGGGCGATCTAGTGATGTGGATGGGTTCCGCGATCTCAAACGGCAACACGCTGTTCAGCACTATCAAGGGATTGCCGACGGCGTGGTCGCTGCCGATGGGAGTCCACTCTCACTTCAACTGGACCTACACCGCGCCCGGGGTGTATTGCCTGGCGTTCAGCGTCCAGGCGGACGTGCCGGGCGCGGGCCGGCAAATCGACCGCCAGCTCCTGACCCATGTGATCGGCTCCCAAGTCGACCCGGCCACGGTGGAACCGTGCGGACGAGGGATGGAATTCCCGGCGCGCCCCGAGCGGACGGTACTGGCGCCAAGCGGCACCGCCCCTTATGTCAGTTCCTCGGGCAACACGGCGTTCGCGCTCGACCTCACCAATGGCCAACTGGAGGCGACGTTCAACCAAGAAGCCACCTGGGGGGACGGCCCGGACACCGCTTGGGATGTGGATGATGTCATCTGGCACGCCGCGGCCGGCGTGGTGGCCCCGTACTGGTTCACCGGCAACGACAGCCAGGAGCGCTTGAGCCGGAGCAACACCTGGGACACGGCGCAGGTGGACGCAGCCGAATTGGCGGGTGACATCACCTGGGAGATCACCGCCGTGAACGGGCCGGGGGATATTATCGTCGCCGCTGAATTCGAAGAGTGGGCGGACCAGAAGTTCGACACCGCCCAAGGCGTCACCAGCCAAACACTGTGGCCGGAGGCGAAACGCGAATGGCTGGATACGCGGGTGACCCGGCCAGGCAAATATTGCGTCACCATGAAATGGACCGCCACCGCGGCCTCCGGTCAGCCCTTGGTTGACGAGGACGTGTTGACCCTGGTGGCGGACGGCCCGCTGGACCCGAACGGCTACCACATGAACTACGAACTCGGCATTGTGGGCGGTGACCGCATCGTCTACGACGGCGCGGTCTGGCGCGGCGCCGAACACGGCGCCTTCGACGCCACCTGCGCCCAAGACCCGGACTCGTGGACCAGGGCGTCCGAGGTGCCGCTACCGGGCACTGGACCGGGCGAAACCGAACCGGATACCCCGGCTTGGGAGGTGGCGAACTGGACCGAGACGGCATCGGGCGCCAAAATCCTCAACCTGGGCCATGTGGACGTCGCCTCCCTGGTCACGGGCGGCGCCCTGGACACCAAGGTGAAGGACACCACGCTGGAGGGTGTGGCCAACGCCACCAGCGAGGGAGCCTCCTGGCACGACCCAGACGCGGTGGTCTTCCAACTACTGCCGGGCGCGGAACTAGCGGTACCAGCGCTGCAACAATATGCCTTCCTCGGGGCTGAGGGCAGCCCAATCTGGCAAGTCTCACAGACGCAGAACGAAGCCCTGCTCTGGCCTGGTTGGTCGACCGAACACATCGCGGCGGGCGCGTTGGCGGGCGCGGTGGAGTGGTCGTTGACCGGCGCAGAGGGGCCGGGTGACTTCTTCTTGTACACCGCTGGCACTGGTTTCAACACCGTCGACGTCCGGTTCAACACCGCCGATGGCGTGGACGGCGCCGACTCGTTCAGTATTCCGGCCGCGTCGCATGTCCACGGCAACTGGGCATTCAGCGCTGAGGGCGTCTACTGCCTGGCGTTCGAACGCTCGGCCACGCTGACGGGCGGAACACCTGTCAGCGATGCCTTCACCCTGGCGGTTGCCGTTGGCCGGGCCGACCCGACAGCAGTCGACCCGGCTAACTGCGTGGCGGCGCCACTGGCCTCCGCACCCGCGGCGCCCGGCGCCCCCGCCGTCGCAGTAAACGGTTCGACAGTCGAGGTCTCCTGGGCCGCGCCGGCCGATGGCGGCTCCCCGCTGACCGGCTACACGGTGCAGTTGCTGGGCGGCGACGCTCCGCTAACACAGGACGTGCCCGGCAATGCGACCGCGGCTGTGTTCACCGGGGTCGCCCCCGGCACCTATACCGCAACCGTGGCAGCCGTCAACGCCGTGGGCGCCTCCGCGGCATCGGCGCCATCCCTGGCGGCGACGGTTGTCGCCAGTGGTCAACCTGGCGATCAGCCTGGGGATCAACCCGGCGACGAGCCTGGGGATCAACCCGGCGACGAGCCCGGCGACCAGCCTGGGGATCAACCCGGCGACCAGCCTGGCGACCAGCCTGGGGATGAGCCTGGCGACCAGCCTGGGGATGAGCCTGGCGACCAGCCTGGGGATGAACCTGGCGACGAGCCTGGGGACCAACCCGGCGACGAGCCTGGCGACGAGCCTGGGGATGAACCTGGGGACCAACCCGGCGACGAGCCTGGCGACGAGCCTGGGGATGAACCTGGCGACGAGCCTGGGGACCAGCCTGGCGACGAGCCTGGGGACCAGCCCGGCGAACAACCTGGGGACCAGCCCGGCGATCAACCTGGGGACCAGCCCGGCGAGCAACCTGGGGACCAGCCCGGCGAGCAACCTGGGGACCAGCCCGGCGATCCACCTGGGGACCAGCCCGGCGATCAACATGGGGACCAGCCCGGCGACGAACCTGGGGACCAGCCCGGCGACG
>JAITFE010000132.1 GCA_031281585.1 Bifidobacteriaceae bacterium
CCGATTCGCCGCCGCCTGGGGAAGTGAGGCAGACTAGCACCGGAACTCCTGGTGGGAGGTGGTTTTGACGCTCCCTTGCTACCAGGAGTTCCCCCACGTCACAGCCCCAACACGCCGCAAACCATCAAGTTCCCAAACAGCCTCTCAGATATCTCCCGCTGCGGTAGACTGCTCTAGATTCATTCCCCCATACGAAGGACCCCCAGACATGTGGCTCATCGATTTCACTTGCGTCTCCGTTCCGGCGATTCCCCAGATCACGCCGAGCATACGCGCGGAAGCATCAGCCCTTGGTATAGATGACCTCTTCTTCGTTCTCAATGGGAACTCGCGGTCGCAGAAAAACGCTCTTTCGCGTGTCCTGCAATCCAGCCCAACCGAGTATGTTGATGTCCCCTGGCAAGATCGAGCCGAGCTGGCCAGAGAATTGGCGAAATTAGTCGTCAACAAAGTCATTCCGCCCGGCATCGACGTCGTGTACTCCAACAATCCGGCGGTTGAGGTGGCACTCGCTCAGGCGCTTAGCGCTGACGCTGAAGTCACGTTCCGCCCCTTCCCCCGTGAGAGCGAGTCGATCGGTCAGGGTGATTGGCCCGAAGACTTCATCCCTATCGATGATGCCTTGAGCATTCTTTACAGCGTGCTCACACCAAACGGCCTCCGAAGGACAGATATACGCGGCATGTTGGCAAGTAGAGACAGCAGGTTTGATAAGAGTTCCAAAGATACGCGTGCCCGGACGCCCAGGTTAATTTCGATGCTGATCGAAGAGGCTAAGCGCCGGCACAAGGTGGTTGAACATCATGCTCAGCATCCGTCGAACGGATTGATCAGCCTTTCGTCAAATGTGGTCTCGCGAGACCTTGCGCGAGGCAATGATGACGATCGGTTCGAGAGTCCGCAGCCTTTGTCGGTGCAAGGCTTCAGCGTCCTCCGGGCGGACGACATGGGTCCTTTTTCGGAGGTGCGATGGCATGTCTATGAGGAAATAGCAAAAGCAGTCAAGGACGACCCCACTGTTCCTGCGGATAAGGCGATCAACGACGCCCTAGAAAAGGTTCGCGCGAATGATGGTGTGACGCTGCCAAAGGGGAAGAAGTACGCTTGGGGTAACGCGCTAAACTTCTTGTACCTCCTTTTTTCCAAATCGGCCGTCCTTGGTTTCACCGGGGATGACGAGGCGGCGCTGACGATCGACAATCGCGAGAAGCCCTTGGTTAGGCTCGCAGATGAATGGCAATACCGCCTTGACGGCGAACTGGTGATCCACCTACTTGGCAAGGGCGTCACAGTGGCTGGCGATCGGCTTGACGAACTTGCCGGGCTGTTGTATTGCGACAGGCGTTATGAGGCTCAGCGGCGGGCCGCAAGAGTGCTGCGACTACTCAAAGAAGCAGATCGCATTCAGGACCATGACGGAGTGTACCGTCGCGCTTGAGAAGGATGCGTTTCCGTGCTTAAGTGAATGTGGTGGTCCGCTGCGCGTTTCGCGCAGCGGACCACCAGTATCTACGACGGTGGCGAGCAAGCCATCATCATAGACCAGGCACTCTCTCGGGGATTTGATGGCCGGTCAGAGACCAATTGTCATGACCGCCCCTAATGTCTTTTGGGTGCGCTACTCGATACTAGCTCGAAAGTGGCCGCAGCAAGCATGCCCAGCACAAACGTAAGAGTTTGAGCTGGCCATATGGGCGCTGCGATAGCCACAGCTAGGAGTAGGAAGCACACGAGAACCCCATGGAAAGCCATTGGCTACTCCAATCCTATTCAGACGTTCCGGTTGTCACGGCTTGCGTCTCGATCTGGATCTGCCGTATTCGCCTGAGCTTGGATCTATGTCTTGGTCTTCGTCTTTTCCTCAGTCTAGGTTTGCGTTTGGGGTTTGAGTGTCCGTCTAGGTCTAGGTTTGCGACTCGCGTGGGCCGTCTAGCCCACCACAGGAACATAGTACATCTGATGAAACCCCGTGGCAAAGGGGCCCGCGCCCAAGCTCGGTGTGTCTGCCTAGACCGCCGCTCCAGATCGGCACGTGGGGCCGCATTTCGCGCAAACAACTCCGGCCTGGTCTGTGGTGGGCGCGGGCCCGGTTCCGCGACCACGACAGCCGCACGCGCCTCTTGGGGGCGCGCGCCGCCACCGGCGCGAAGGCCGAGCGGGCGCTGATCGCCGCGATGGCCGAGCGGGTGGCCGGCACCAGCCCGGACTTGTCGCCCGCCACCCGCCTGGCCTGGCCGCGCTGGCCGACTACTGGCTCCGCACCGAAGTCGAGAGCTCCAGCCGGGCGCACTCGACCAAGCAGTGCTGCCCGGAGGTGGTCGAGAACCAGGTCACACCCGGCGTCGGCGGCCTGACGATCCGCGAGGCCACCGTCGCCGCCCTCGACCGATACCTGCGGAGCGTGGCCGAAGACGTGGGACCGGCGTCCTCCAGACTCTCCAAGACGGCGCTCTCGGGGATGCTGTCCCTGGCGGTCCGCCACGGCGCGCTGAAAGTCAACCCGCTGCGCGATGTGACCAGAATCGGCACCGAAGCGCCAGACGCGCGCCGTGTCAGTCGAGGAGGTCCGCGCGCTGCGCGCTCAGTTCGACGCCGACAAGAAGGCCGTCCGGGGAGACCTGCCCGACGTGGTCGACATGATGCTCGCCACCGGCGTCCTAGGGCGTGTCTCGTAAGGGTTTGGGGGGCTGGCAGGCTTGTTGTTATGGCGGGGAGTCCTCAGTTCGCTGACGTGGTGTGGGAGGAGGTCGAGCCGTTGCTGCCGCCGAGGCGGGGCAGCGGCCGGCCGTGGAACGACCGCCGCGGGACTGTCGAGGGGATTTGCTGGCGGTTGCGGACTGGCTGTCCTTGGCGGGACCTGCCGGGCGAGTTCGGCCCGTGGCAGTCGGTTTGGCGGCGCTTCGACGCTTGGGCCGGGGACGGCGCCTGGGACGAGATCCTGGCGGCTGTGGCGCTGTGTCCGGAGGGCGCCGGTTTGACGGCCGTGGTCGACGGGACCGTCGCCAGGGCGCGCAAGCACGCGGCCGGGGCCCGGAAAGGGGGGCTCCGCCGAATCACAGGAAAACCCGCGATCACAAGAGGGTCCGCGACGAACCCGCTGATCACGGGCTTGGCCATTCGCGTGGCGGGTGGACCACGAAGGCCCACGCGGCGGTCGACGGGGCGGGC
>JAITFE010000133.1 GCA_031281585.1 Bifidobacteriaceae bacterium
GCTTGAATACGTGCGGACCTTCAAGGAGCAGGGCTCCGTGCATCTGATCGGCGAGTGGATCGCGGGCGGCATGGTCGAACCGCCCGAGGAGATCGCGGCCCTGCTCGAAGAACTGGTGTGACCCCCGAATGGGCGCGGTCTCTTTGTTGGTTTTCTTGGAGTCCGCCCATACCGCCCAGGCCACACCGTTGCCCGATGCCGTCTGGCAGCCCCCCGGCCCCGCCGCGCCTGGCCGGACAAATCGTTGGGCGTGCACCGGACAAATCGTTGGCCTGTGCCCGGACAAATCGTTGGGCGCTAGGTGCGCTCAAGCCCTGAATGGCTTGGTTAAGCGGCATTCATCTTTGCCGTGCCCCGGTGCCCCGATCCTCCGCGCAGTGTGTGTTGTTGCGCGACCAGCTTTTGCCCCCGCTACCGAAAGCTGACCTGACCGAGCTCTCCCATTCGCTTGGAGATGCGAAGGGCATAGCCCTGGACCATCTTGCCGAGGCGACTGCATTCGGCATCGTTCAGGTGGGGTCTGAACACTGCCAAGCTGATCGCACCCGCTTGGTGTCCCGTCGAATCAAGGATCGGCGCAGCCACGCACCACAACCCAAGGGCCAACTCTTGGCGATCAATCGCATAGCCGTCGGAGCGGATGACTGCAAGCTCCTCCTCCAGTTCCTCAAGAGTGACCAGAGAGTACTGCGTCTTGGCCACGAAAGGGCCCTCGCCGACGGTGATCTGAAGAGGTTGTGGATCAAAAGCGAGCATCGCCTTGCCCATGCCTGTGCAAGTGGCCGGGGCCCGGCTCCCGGGCGGCAAGTTCAACGTCAGCAGGTCATCGGTTTCAACCTTCGCCAAGTACAAGACATCGCCTCCAACCAGGGCGCCGTAGTTGGTGGTCACGTTGTTCTGGTGGGCGAGGCGCTCGATTTCAACGGAAGCGATGTCGCGAATTGTCGTCCGGCTCGCCACGCGGGATCCCAGTTCGAAGACTTTGAGCGTTAGGCGGTACTCCTTGGTTTCAGGGAACTGCTCTACATAACCGGCCTTCTCCAAGGCCTGAAGTGTCCTGTAAACGTTCGCGACTGGAGTGTCAAGGCGACGGGCAAGTTGCGTCACACCGATTGAATCGAACTCGGAGAGCTTCTCCATAAGGTGCAGGACGTTTGCGGATCTTGACTTCTCGGCTCCAACACTTGGAGGACTCGCCTGCCGCTGGGGCGAGGGGGCGGCAGGGCGGCGCCCAGAAGACGCCGATGATGGATCGTCGTCTTGCCGAGCGGCCGTCTTGGTTCGTGCCATTTCGATCTTTCCCTGCCTCACTCTCTTGGCGGCACCATTGTTGGCCCTTTGGTCCCAATGTCGAGTGAGTGTACCGCCGAGGCACCTTGACCGTCGTCCAGTAGGTGACTAGCGGCCTCCCAGACGAGGTCGGGGATCTCATAACCGTCGGCCAAGCGCGCGGCCCGTTGATGCTGCTCGGGCTCCCCCGGCAGTTGCACGCCGTCCGAACCGCTTTGGGGAGCGACCGCCTTGACCGTATGAAGATACTCGCTCACGGCGTCAAGAGTGTCCGCCGTACCCGTAGCCTCTGGATCTATGCAAAGGAAAAGGTCGCCTTTGTTGCAGACATCGTCTGCGTCCAGTGTCCCCCGGACGGCTCGTCCAAGCGCAGACCCTGTGAGGGTGGCCACCATGACCTCGAGCGCCAAGCCGAGGGCATAGCCCTTGTGCGCCCCAAAGGGGCTAATCGCCCCGTCCGCAGCAGCCTTGGGATCAACCGTGGGTCTGCCAGCGGAATCGAGCGCCCATCCGGGCTCTAGCGCAACGCCGGCCTCGGCCCTGTGGAGCACCAATCCCATAGAGACCACACCCGTTGCGATGTCGGCGACCAGAGGATTCGGTGTCGCGGGCACTCCGATGGCCAGGGGATTGGTACCGATCACAGCTGTGCGGCCACCCCACGGGTGAACCAGCGCCTCGCTAGTAGTCGCTGCGATTCCCACCTTTCCCTTCTTGGCAATGGATTCGACGTACAGCGCCAACACCCCAACGTGGTTGGAGTTGTGAATGGCCGCTGCGGCAACGCCTGTGGACGTCACGCGGGCCAGCATTGCCTCAATGGCGTTGGCAGCCACCACGGGGCCGAAGCCACGCAGCCCATCCACCACCAGCAACGAGTCTGTACGCCATTCTCCAAGTCCTACTGTCGTCGGGTCTATCAGGCCCTTGCCCATGCGTTGCGCGAGTATAGGCAAGCGCCGAATGCCATGCGAGTTTTGGCTGCGCAAGTCGGCTTCGACGAGCCAGTTCGCTTGGATGGTGGCCGCGCTCGGAGAAGCTCCGTACTTGAGCAGGACCCGTTCGATGAGTTCGCGTTCTTGTTGTTCATGAACTCTCATGGCTGCTTGCCTTCCGGGGGGATGCTTGGGGCGTCAGCTGCTTAATTAGGGATTTCACATCGGCCGAATGCTCAAGGGAGGCGATCCGGTCAATGATGGACTGGGCCGGCAGACAGGGAAGGGCGCGCCCCAACACGTCGCGGGCGATCGCGTCTACTCGCGGCCTGGGAAGCCGGTAGTCGTCAATGCCGTCAACCCGGGAGTCATAGACGAATTCCCCCTTGGCCGTTAGCACCTCGATTCGAACCGATTGCCACCGATCAGCCAACGACTCGTTCTCGAACACTTTGACTGATGTCTTGGACGCAATGGCGGCAATGTCGGGCGCGGAGGGATCGGCAGCGTCTTGCAGGTCAAAATGCCCCCGCGCCAACATGGATGAGATCCCGAATGCCGTAGCTCCGCGGGTCGACTCCCGGCGAGTGTATGGTCCCAAGTCCTGCCCAAAGCACCATTCGCACCAGTGATTGAGAAAAACGCGAACGCTCTGGATTTCTCTTGGCTCGATCATGTGGCGCTCCCTCAGCAGCTTGGCGCCATCGACGTACGGCAGGTTGTAGAAGTGAACCGGATAGGTCTTGTAGAGGGTCTCCGGCACAGCCCAGTGCCGACCGAGGCGATCAGCGACGAATGCGGACAATTCGGCCCCCTTGTCGCCCGTGGCGGCAATCTCAGCGAACCGGTGGAAATAGCCGGCCGGGCCGTCGAAAGTCGTCGGCGAGGCCTCGGCACCTGCTGCTGCCAGTTGTGCCCCAAGAAGACCGACGCGTGAAGCGTTGGCAAGCGAATAGTGGTATTCGGTGAACCCGAGCAGGTTCGACTCGTTGAGACCGGAGGCGAAATTCGCGGCATGCGCGACCGCCAACGCTATGCCGGTGGCGTCCAAGCCGAGCAACCGGGCCGCTGTCGCGGCGGCGCCAAGAGCACCGTGCACAGACGCGCCCAAACAGGTCCCCGGCGAAGTTTGGGCCATGTAGCGCTGGGCCGCCTGAGCAAACACCACCATGGTCTCAAAGCCCACGAGCACCGCTTCGAGGAAGCAGCGCCCAGTCGCCTGGTTGGCCTCGGCCAACGCAAGCGCGGTGGGGACGACAGTCTCAAACGGATGAGTAGCACTTTCCGCGTGCATCTCTTGCTGCTCCAGGGCGCAGAACATGACCGAATTGACAAAGGCTGCCGTGGAAGGCGGCACCGCGTCGCCATGCACCAGAATTGTGCACGGTCCCGACCCGCGTTCAGACCTTGCGATCTCAACGGCGACCAGAGTCTCGGGCACATCAAAGCCCGCGATTCCGCCAGTGATCGACTGGACCAGTCCTTTGATCAGTTCGGACTTCACAAGCGAAGGCACATGATCCCAGTCGACGGAAGCGGCCCAACGAGCGGCGACGTCGGCCACTGAGATTGGCGTTGACGCCGAAGAACTGGTGGCCATTGTTTCTCCCTACACTATTGCGAGTGGACGGATGAAAGAGCCGGTGGCACCCGTGATCTTTGGAGGAGCCACGATGAGAAGAAACTGGTTTACCTGGTCTTTCCCCAGCTCCTCCAAGTACAGGTCTTCCAGCAGGTGAACGCCGTGCTCCACCAGAGCGTGAACATGCACAGGCTGCGGGTCGCCAGGAATGACCGACGGGGTGACTTCCACCGCTTCCGTGTCGGCGCCGATAGCGATTACCCCCGCGCCGACCAGCCTTTCCGAGACGGGCAGGGTGATGCCGGCTCCGCGCGCTTGATCCCACGCATCCCGGTCGGGCCAAACTGACATCTGCCCAGTCCTGATGAGCACCACGTCGCCTGCTCTGATCTCGACGCCTTGGTCCGCGCGAGCGGATTCGAATTCGTCCAGCGTTATTGGGTGAGCCGGACCGAGCCGGCTCACACCCGCATGGCGCGCGCAGTCGATCAACACGCCCCTTGCCACAATGGCGGGCAATTGCGACGCATCGTCGCGCAAAGCCCCGAAATCCCCTAAGTGTTGGGACGCGGAAAATCCTCCGTGCCAAGCGTCGTCATCGCCGGATGTGACATGACACAAGGCATCAATGTGGGCACCCGTGTGCATTCCCGCGATTACCATGTCAGAGATAATCGCGGTCGGCACCCGTGTGCCTTCGGTGAACTGAGGTTGGTCGCCTTGATTACGCAGTCCTTGCGGGCTTCGGTACGTGACAACCTGAAGAGGCGGGTGTCCCGCCCATGCGGGCATCCCGGGAAACCTCCCCGGATCCAAGTCGTAGACTCTTCCCTCTTTCACGATTCCGACTGCTGCGAGGACCGCAGCTTCGCGTGTCGCGAGATGCTTCACGGCACGACTCCCTTCGCTGTCGCCTTATCCTTCAAGTCAGGCTTGCGTTGTCGCTGACCACCTGTCCCGCTAGCCTGCTCGAGCAGCCTGGCAAGGTAGATTCCAATCAGAATGACGATGCCGTAGCCGACCTTCACGCTGGCATCGTCAAGCCCCAGCATGGGCAAGAATGCCGAGAGGAAGGCCAGGGTCAAGGCACCAGCAAACGTGCCCCAATAGCTCCCGGATCCGCCCAGCAACGCAACACCGCCCAAAGCTACCGCCGCAATGCCTCCAAACAAGTAATCCTGACCCATGTCAAGGAACACAGACCTGACATAGCCCGCGAACAGCACGCCTGACAGGGCAGAAGCGCCGCCGCTAATCACGTAAGTGGCCAACCGGACTCGCGCGATGTGCACTCCCGCCAAACGCGCGGCCACCGGATTGGCTCCCACCGCATAGACCCGTCGCCCAAGCGGGGTGCGCCGCATAACCACGCTGACTGCAACGGCCAACACGAGCCAGACCAATGGAATGATCGGGATAGGACCAACGTGCCCGTTCGAAAGGGCGACAGCGGGGGCAGGCACGGTTCCGGCACCACCCTGGCTGGTGGTCACGGAGAGCAGGTAACCCTCGATCAACCCCCCGACTCCCAGCGTGACGATGAGCGGTGGCGCTGCGAGAATGGTTACGAATAGACCATTGACAGCGCCCAGCAACAACCCGATCGCGATGACTGTCACGACGGCCAACCCAAAAGGCATCTGTTGATCGAGTGTGACCAACATGATCCCGCCAAATGCCATGGTCCACGGGACGGAGAGATCTATTCCTCCGCCGATGATCACAATGGTCTGCCCGATCGCCGCGAAGCCGGTGAAGCTGGCGAAAATGAGTAGGTTCTTCAGGTGGAAGCCAGAAGCAAACCCGGGTGCATATACCGTGGCGGCGGCGAAGACCAATACCGCCATGCCGAATGCTCCAAGCACAGTGGAGTTGCGCCGCAACGACCGCCCGGCCTGGAGCAACACGCGGTGTCTCGCGTCGAGCATCGTTTCGCTGGTCATACCGGATTCACCGCCTTCGATTCGATTCGCGAACGAAGCCCGATCACCAACAGAAGCAATCCCGCTGAGGCGACGATGGCCACCCAGGATGGGAGTGAAAGCTCCGAAATGATGCCGCCTATACATGTCAGCATGAGAGCGCCCGCGACAGCCTGCCCGATCCCGCCCATGCCACCGGCAAGGCTGACTCCGCCGATCAGCGCGGCCTCAATCGAGGGCAGCAAATACTCGTCGCCTATGGTCGGGTCCCCTGTGGAAGTCACTAGCGCAAGATAGATGCCCGCCAAACCCGCGATGAAGCCGGACAGGGTGTATGCGGTGAAGGTGGCCCTGCCCACCCTGACCCCGGACAAAGCGGCACGGATGTCGTCGCTGCCCAAGGAGATGATCGCTTTGAAGGAGGCCGTTCCCCGCCACCACCACCACGCCACAAGGACCGAGGCCAAGATGAGGATGGACATTGGGATGCCTGCGAGAGGGCTCGTAATGAACTCAGTGAGACTTGTCGGCGTGGCCCCGCCCGCCGAACGCAACATGAGCAAAGCGAGGCCGTCGTAGATGGACCACGTCGCGATGGTGGCGATGAATGGTGGCACTTTCACAAAGACCACCAAGGTTCCGTTTATGGCACCCATTGCGCCGCCCAAGATGACGATGACGATGATGCGCCAGGACGCAGTCCCTTCGAGGCCGCCCGTCCACACCGCCGTGAGCACGTTGGTGACAGCCAAGACTCCGCCAACCGAGGCATCCATGCCTGCAGTGAGAAGGACGATGCATTGGGCGGCCGACACCAGCACAAGCGGCATCGCAGTCTGCAGCGTAAGGCCCAATTGCCGAAGCTCCATGCCGACCGGCTGCAGTGCGAACATCACCACAACTAGGGCCACGAACATGGGCCACATGATGAGCGAGCTCGCGGGTATTCCATGCAATGCCCGCAGCACCTGCCTTCGCGCACTTGGGAGTTGGATGCCCTGAGAGAACTTGCTCGTCACGGGAGCGCCCCCTTCAGCGTTCCGCCAACGGCCAGCCTGAGGATTTCCTCCTCATCGGTCTGGCCGTGAAGCGTCTCACCGACGATTCGCCCACCGTCCATCACCAGAATGCGGTCACAGACATGTACGGTTTCCGCGACATCTGACGAGTAGAAAACAACCGACACGCCGTTGTCCGCCAGGTCGGATATGAGTCTGTACACATCTGCCTTCGTCCCGACGTCAACGCCCCTCGTCGAGTCGTAGAGGACTAGCATCTTCGGATTTCCCATGATCGCGCGCCCGAATACGACCTTCTGCTGGTTGCCGCCGCTGAGGGTCAACACGGCGTCAGGAAGACGTTTTGGGTCGAATCCGACGGCCAGCGCCGTGCCGGTGGCTTTGGCTCTTTCCTTGCCGCTGTCAATAAACATCCCCAATCGGTCGGCAGTCAGGTGCGAGAGGGTGATGTTCTCTTGACTCGTGTGACCAAGGAACAGGGCTTCGCGAGCCCTGTCCTCGGGCACGAGGTATATCCCCACGCGTTGCCCGTCGGCAGGCGACCTAGGCCGATATCTGACGCCGTCGAACTCAAGCGTCCCGGTGTGCCGAAGGGCACCGCACAATGACATCAGCAGACCGCGCTGGCCTTGGCCGGGCAATGCAAAGACTCCGAGGATCTCGCCCTGCCGCATTGTGAAGTCAAGCGGGCCGCATTCGCCGTAGACCGTCAGCCCTTCCGCTCTGAGCACAATCTGGCGGCCGGGCTCGGAATTGCGCTGTGGATAGAGTTCTTCGAGTCGGTGCCCCAGCATGGCGGTTATGAGTTCGTCGTCCGACACTTCGCTGATTGGACTTGAAAGCACCGTTGACCCTGACCTTAGTACGGTAACCCGGTCGCAAGCTGCCCTGATCTCCGCCATTCGGTGTGACACGAGCAGCACTATCGCGCCGCCGGCTGCGGCTTGGCGCGCCTGCGCCAACACCCAACTGGCATCTTCTGGCGTCAGCGCGGCGGTCGCCTCGTCGAGGATCAGGACGTCGGCCTGAGCGCTCAGCGCCTTCATGACTTCAAGAAGCTGTCGATCCTCGAGAGACAGATCGCCGACCTGAGTCTTCGGCGCAAGTCTCCGACCGCCAAGCCCCGTCATGATGTCCAAGACGTGACGACGCATTGCGCGCCGCCGAATGCGCCGATGCCAACCCCGCGGCCATTCGCCAAACAGCAGGTTCTCCTCCACCGTCAGGGCTGGCACAAGGCTCGATTCCTGAAACACCGTGGCTACTCCGGAGGCCCTGGCCTGCCGAGTACTACCCAGCCTCAGCGTGCGACCGTCAAGCGTGACCTCACCACTATTCGGTCTAATAACTCCCGCGAGCACTCGAACCAGCGTCGACTTGCCGGCTCCGTTTTCACCGAGGATGCCATGGACCTCGCCTCGGTGGGCGGTGAGGGTACCGTCCACCAAGGCATGCACACCGCCATACCGCTTTGTCACCTTGCTAAGGCTGAGAGTCATCGGGTCCCTCTTGGCGTTCGTCGTCTGCGGTGTGTTGAGGTCAGCTACGCCCGGCCGACCTACTCGACGCCTTTCAAAGCGTCTTCTGCGGTCAAGTTCAGACCGGGACCGGTTACAGTGAGGATCAAGTTAGGGGTCAAGTCAGGGAACCAGTTGACTCCCTCTTCCAGCGGTTCGTATGGGAACATATGCTCGAATTCCACCTCCTTGCCGGCTGTTGACACCGACGCCGGGGCGATCGGCTCGATAATCCGGATCTTGTCGTACTCAGTCCCGTTCATGAGCATGTCCATCGCCTGCTGCAGCGCCAGTGCGCCCACCCAACTAGGGTTCGTCCGCATGTAGCACTTGAGCTTGTTTTCCTCGCAGGCGATCGCGTTCACGTTCGCGTTTATGCAGGACATGACCGGAGCTTCGAGTCCCGCCTGCTGGGAGGCCTGGAAGATGGATGAGCAGTAGCCCTCGGAAAGCACGCCGACCACCTCAGGGTGCGAAGCGAACTGACTGGCAACTTGGTTCAGTTCCACGCCGGGGTTGACCTCAGACTGATAGGTGCCGACGATTTCTATATCGGGATGCTTCTTCGGGAATTCGTTGAGCCAATACTGCGTCATCTCGTCAGACGAGGGACCGCCTGGGATACCTGTGTCTACCAAGATCGGCCCCTTGTCACCAATGGCTGCTGCCAACCATTCGCCGGCATCCGCTACTTCGTTGGTCCAGTCGTTCTGGATCTTGTACGCGCATTCAGCGGTGACCGTCTGATCAAATGAGATCATCAAGATTCCCTCGTCGCATCCCATCTGAATAGTGGAATTCAGCGCTGTGGCGGACGAAGCTTCAAAGATGATGGCATCCGGCTTGGCACGGATGGCAGTCAGCAAGTCCGACGTCTGTGCCGACACGGTATTGGCAGATGAGTTCAGGATTTTGAGATCCAGGATATCTTTGAATTCGTCATGGGAGGCCAGTGCCT
This sequence comes from Bifidobacteriaceae bacterium, assembly GCA_031281585.1. Taxonomy (NCBI): domain Bacteria; kingdom Bacillati; phylum Actinomycetota; class Actinomycetes; order Bifidobacteriales; family Bifidobacteriaceae; species Bifidobacteriaceae bacterium. The sequence goes on from JAITFE010000133.1 coordinate 9,224, forward strand.
GAATCTGGTTCTCCATCTGAACACGCCAAGTGTTGGCGATGAAGTTGTTCGATAAGTAGACGGTGTAGGTGTCTTGCCCGCCGACCGATGAATCGGTCGGCTCCTCTTTCGAGCCAGAATTGTCGCCGCAGGCCGCGAGGGCAAACGAAGCGGCGAGCAGGCCACTGACGACAACCGCCAGATGTTTGGTGCGCCGCGATGCGGCCGGATGTTTCCGTGAGGCGAATGATTGCACGGTCGTTCTCCTGACTTACTTCGATGATGTTCTGACAGAGTTATGGTTTGTTGGCAATAACGTCAAAGCCGCACGCTACGAGCTCAGTCGCCACTTTCAGGGCCTGGCCCACCGCGTGATCGTGCTCGGGTGTTTCGGCCCAGCACAGCCGCAGCTCTTCCGTCTCGAAGGAGATGTTGAGCCGGTAGCCGTGGGGATCCCGAGCTACGCCCATCTTGGCCAGTGCGGCATCGTCGAACTCGCGCAAGAAGGCGCAACCGAGAAAGCCCGGTTGGCGTGAAACCGCAGGTATGAAAATGTTCTTGATGACGGTCTCAAATGCCGTTTCATTACCTTGAGGGACTAGCCACTTCAGTTCTAGGGTGACCACAGCTTTCCTTTCGTCGATGTGCGGAACTCCTGCTTGGCTTAGGCATCAGTGGCACGGGGAGAGTTGAGCGAGAGCGGAGCGCGCGCCGTCCTGGACAAGGGCAAGATCAGTTGCTACAAATACGGCTTGGTATCCCATGTCGATGAACTGGCGGCTGCCCGGAACGTCGCCCCCCTGAATGGCGGGGATGACCCCGTGGGCTAGGCACTTGGCCGCGATTTCGGCAATCACCTCGCCGTGCCGATCAGACGCAACCCCATGACGCGGCTCAACCCCAAGAGAAAGCGCCAAGTCATTCGGCCCCACGAAGACCATGTCCACACCCGGCACCGACACGATCTCGTCGAGGTTGCGAAAGGCCTCGATCGTCTCGATCATGACGCCGACCTGGATGTCTTGGTTCGCCTGAGCAGCTGTGTAATGCTCGTGGGACAGGGCCGCCCGCACAGGCCCCCAACTTCGCCAGCCCACCGGCGCATATCGGCAGGCACGCACGATCGCCTCCGCTTGGGCAGCGGTGTTCACCAACGGCGCCATGACGCCCGCCGCCCCGGCGTCAAGCATGTGCATCAGTTCTGCGGGGTGGTCCGAAGCCGTCCTTACCCAAGTGGGGACGCCAGTGATGGCTGCGGCCTGGAGACAACTCATGGCCGTGGTCAGGTCCACAAACGTGTGCTGGAGATCAAGGCACAACCAATCGAAACCCGCCCGCGCCATGACCTCAAACGTCAACGGATGCGGAATGGTGCACCAACCACCGAGGGCAACACGCCCTTCGCCAAGTCTCACGCCGGCTCCCTCCTTGGAACGCGGAGCGGTCGGCCCAGTAGCCGCAGAGTTTCACTCACTGAAACGCAATACCGCTTTCAGGTGAGCACACTACTCAGGCAACCGCTCAGCTGTCAAGAGCCTCCCGAAAAGTCCACTCAGATACTCGTTCTTGAAGCTGTGAACTGCACTGTTAGATTTGGAGTCGGACGGCTGGGTCGGCTGCCCCCACACGCGCAGCCGCTTCCCCAGGAGTCCTTGCGCATCGCCTGAAAGCGATGTAGCTTTCTTTTACAGAAAAGCTATTTCTGTCAAAGGCATGTCGTCCGACCCTCGCCGGTCGCTCCACAGGCCGCAGGCAGCGCCGTGACCAACAAGCCAGAATCGAGGGATTCACAGCATGTCCGAAGAGGCGCTGGGGGGATGGTGGTCTTTTGCGACGGCCGGTCGGGTCGTTTATGGCCGAGGCTCTGCCTCGCTGGTCGGCCAAGTGGTGCGACCCCTTGGGCACCGAATCCTGATCTGTACTGACAAGAACCTGGTGGCAGCCGGTCTCGTGGAACGAGTCCTGTCCGTGCTGCAGGACGAAGCGAACCTTGAGGTCATGGTTCTACCCTGGGGCGAACCTGAGATCGCCCTTGAGCAAGCCGAGGCCTGCGCCGCGCAGGCTGCGGCCATGCGCCCGGACGTCATCGTCGGCTTGGGCGGCGGCAGCAACATGGATCTCGCCAAACTCGTGGCGGCCCGATTGGCTAGCGGTGGCACCATGCAGCAATGGGCGACCGGGACGCCTCCTGCTGCAACTCTGCCTGTAGTGGCGATCCCTACAACGGCTGGCACGGGTTCTGAGGTCACATCCGTCGCGGTGGTCACCGATCCCGCCACCGGCACAAAGGTGGGCATCTCGACCCCCTTATTGCTGCCCGCCCGTGCGATCGTTGACCCGGCGATGACCGACAATTGCCCCCGTAAGGTCACTACGGACTCCGGCGTTGACGCCCTGACCCACGCCATAGAGGCCTACACCTGCGTCGACTTCCGAGAGCGCGCGGCAGCGCCTCTGGCAGCCACCGGATTCGTCGGCAAGAATCCGCTCAGCGACGTGTTGGCGCTGGAAGCCATCCGCCTGCTCGCCAAGTCGTTGCCCACAGTCGTGGCCAACGGTTCCGACGAGGCCGCCCGCGATGACGTGTCGCTTGCAGCCCTGCTGGCTGGGCTGGCCTTCTCAAGTGCGGGCACCGGCATCGTCCATGCTCTGCAGTATCCGCTCGGGACTCTCACCCACACCTCACACGGACACGGCAATGCGCTGTTGTTGCCAGCGGCGATTAAGCACAACATCCCGGTCCGCACAGGCGAATACGCCAAGGTAGCGCGACTGTTGGGCACGGAGGACGCCAGCGATGACGACGCAGCAGCAGCCCTACCCCTCATCATCAGCACCTTTGTCGAAGGACTGGGCATTGCGCCTAGCCTCAAGAGCATTGGGGTCACGCCAACCGACATCGGACCGATGGCCGCTGCGGCAGCCAAGATTTCTCGGTTGGTGGCCAACAATCCAGCACCAATTGACGAGGCGGGGCTAGCCGACGTGCTCACCGACGCGCTGACTTGGCCCGCCAACGCCTAAACCCAGCGCTTCGCGCGCCCACCACCGGCCAGAAAGGATTCATCGTGGAATTGATACGGAGTCAAGAACAGATTCGCGAAGCTCTCGCCGCCGCGCCAACCGGATTGTGCGCCGGGCAGTGGCGACCCGCAAGCGACGGCAGCACGTTTCAGGTGTTGGACCCGTCCAACGGCGAAGTGCTGGCCCGAGTTGCAAATGCCACTGCGGTTGACGCCACGACTTGCATCGACCAAGCCGAGGCCGCTCTTCCTGCGTGGTCCGCGCGGTCCCCACGGGACCGATCGGAACTGCTGATGCGAGCCTACGGCGCGATGCTCGATCAGGCCGAACTATTAGCCACCCTGATAGTGCTCGAGAACGGCAAAGCCTGGCCGGATGCTGTTGGCGAGGTCAGGTACGCGGCTGAATACTTGCGGTGGTACGCCGAGGAAGCGGTGCGCGACAGAGGGTTCGTGATGACCGCGCCGTCCGGCGACAACCGAATCGTGGTGCTGCACCAGCCGATCGGCATCGCTGTTCTGGTCAGCCCCTGGAACTTCCCGGCTGCAATGCTCACCCGCAAGATCGCGCCGGCCATCGGCGCGGGCTGCACGGTGTTGTGCAAACCCGCGAAAGAGACTCCGCTCACGGCTCTGGCCATGGTCAAGATCTTCCAAGACGCGGGCGTCCCAGAAGGTGTCATCAACATAGCCCCCACCTTCCAAGCGTCATCGGTGGTTTCCACTTGGCTGGAGGATCCCAGAGTGCGCAAGCTGTCGTTCACCGGGTCCACCGAGGTTGGGAGGATGCTGCTCGCTCAGGCCTCGCAACGAGTGGTCAAGTGCTCCATGGAACTGGGCGGGAACGCGCCATTTGTGGTGCTTGACGACGCCGACATCGACGCGGCTGTGGCTGGGGCCATGATCGCCAAGATGCGCAACATGGGCGAAGCGTGCACCGCAGCCAACCGCTTCTACGTTGACCGTGCGGTGGTGGGAGAGTTCACAGACAAACTGACCCATGCCATGGCAGGTCTCAAAATGGGCCCGGGTCTAGGCAAAGGCGTGGAGTTGGGGCCACTGGTAAACCAAGACGGGCAGCAAAAAGTGGCCGCCCTGGTACGGGATGCTATCGAACGCGGCGCGAAGGTGCGCACGGGCGGCCGCATCCCTGAAGGCAAGGGCTGGTACTACGAAGCCACCGTGCTGACAGACGTGCCGCAGGATGCGGAGATCCTTAATAACGAAATCTTCGGCCCGGTCGCCCCGATCGTGGCGGTCGATGGTGAAGAAGAAGCCATCGGTTTGGCAAACGACTGCGAAATGGGACTGGTCAGCTACCTCTACACAGGCGACCTGTCGCGCGGGATGCGGCTGAGCGAAGCTTTGCAAAGCGGGATGGTTGGCCTCAACAGAGGGCTCGTCTCTGATCCTGCGGCGCCGTTCGGCGGATCCAAGCAAAGCGGGATTGGCCGCGAGGGTGCCTACGAGGGCATGCAGGAGTATGTGGAGCAGAAATACATAGCTGTCACGTGGTGAGGCTGCAGACGGGGGAACCGATCCTTCCCACAGCATAGAAGCCCAACTGCTGGCCTGAGACGCGGGCCGAACCTGGGCGGACCAGGCGGGTCGGGTCCGCCAGTTGGAGGCGGAGGCGCAGCTCGGGCAGACAATGACGGCTCGGCGGAAGTGAACGACGCGATCTGCAGACAGGCCGCCCGGCGGGACGCAGGTCGAGCCCAGAAGGACCAAGGAGCGGGCTCGAGACAGGTCCAGGACCTTCCGGGCGGGGAGGCTGCAGCGTTGAGGGATGCGCTTGGCGGCGGCTCACGCCGCAGATGTGGACCGGCTCCGCACCGCCGAACACGTACACGGAATAGGGAAACTCCTCGAACCCGTGCTGGGGGACCGAGAAGGATGGGCCGAGGGCAGACCCGGCGAGCTCTGCCAAGGCGACACAGCTGCCATCGCCACCCAGGCCCAAGCCCTCAAACTCGGCGAGAGCGCTCCCCGCTTGGCAAAGACCGCCGCCGCCAAAGAGGCTAACCTCGTCACGCACAACCGCCCCGCCATGTGGGGCCGGCACTTCGAAAAGGACCTCCACCTTTTCGCAGGCGGCAGCCTCGCCGCCCGACCACCCCACACTACAAACCCAGCACCTCAGTGCGCCCGTGTCCTTCTTACCGTCAGGCTGTCAGACCCGTGTCGTAGGTTGTTTGGCATGGTCGCCGCTGCAGCTTGGACGCTTTCGGAGAACGTCCTGCCTAACGCTGCCCGCACGATTCGGGCACGCCCATCGAAGGACCGTCTTCGCGGTTTTCTCGCGCTACAGGCGGGCCCGGTTTTGGGTGGGGTTTTGTTGGCTGAAACCGTTGACGCACCCTCCCCGAGGGAGTAGCATATGTGTATGAGCATATCCCGTTCGAACAGGTCTCAAGTTCGACTTGAGGGCGCGCCGGAGACCGCGTGTCCGGCTGGTCGCGGGACCGTCTCGGGGATGTCGCGATGAGTGCGCAGGCGTCCGTCTTCGGGCCCACGATGGGCGGGGCGTTCAGCGGCCGGGAAGGCGCGGTCGGCGGCCTTCCCCAGGCGCGCGAGGGCCGGTCCTCCGGCTGGGGAGAACCTGCCGCGCCCGGAACCGGCAGGCTGCCGGGCGCTGACGCCCCACCTTTGGTTTCTGTTTCTCCGGCTCGCGCGGAACTGGAGACGGCTGCGCGGGCACTGGGCCATTTCGCACTCAGTGACCGGTCGGGGATGGACGCCGGAGAACTGTTGGCCTGCCTGGATTTGGTGGTCGGGGTGGCAGGCCAGGCGGAATCGCTGACCGCCGCAGTGGCGGAAGAAGCCAAGCGCAAAGGCGCGGCCGCGAAAACCGAGGGTCTGGACGTCGAGTCGCATCTGAAGATGAAGTCGAACATGCCCGCGGCGCAGGCGAAGAGGCTCGTCAAACAAGGAGAGGCGCTGCGGCCATTCGAGGTTGTGAGCCGCGCGGCCCAAATGGGGAAGGTGGCCCCCACACAGGCCCAGGCGGTCGCTCGCGAACTGGGGGATTTCCCCTCCGAAGTGCTCGGGGACAAAGCGTTGCGCGAGGCGGAGGCGGAGTTGGTGCGGGAGGCCTCAAGACTGGGGACAAAGGAACTAGCCGCCAAGACCAGGGAACTGGTTGACCAGGCCCGGCGGCTGGCCGGCGTGGGCGGAGACCGGAGGGACCGGCTGGATCGGGAGCACCAGAAGGCGCACCGCGAGAGATACCTATCGTTCAAACGGGACGGGCAGGCAATGGTGATCAGGGGCCGCTGCCCGGTCGATGTCGGAGCCAGGATTAGGCGGCGCCTGGAGGGTGCCGCTCTGGCCGCCCGCCGGGAACGCACGGACAAGGCCAACGGCGGCGATCCCGATGCGGGCCGCTTGTGGGACCCGACCGCATCCGGCCGGGAAGACTCAAATGCGTTCGGCGCGTCCATGCTGGATGCCCTCGCGGCCATGGCAGACGCGTATCCAAGGGAGGGCGCGCCTTTGAGCGCGGGCAAACCGGCCCGGATCGTCGTCACCATCACGAAGGACCAACTCGGATTTCCGGCCCCGATGGGAGTTTTGAGCGACGACGGGGAACCGTTGGCACCTGAGGCGTTGAACCAACTGCTCTGCGGCGCCGAGTGGCTGGCGGTGCTGATGGGGTCGTTCGGGGAGCCGCTCGACGTGGGGCGGTCCACCCGTGCCATTCCACCCGCCATCAGGTTGGCGCTGAGCCAAAGGGATGGCGGTTGTTGCTTCCCCGGCTGCGGAGTCGGACCGGACGGGTGCGAGGCGCACCACCTCCGGAAATGGGTGCTCGGTGGGAACACGAGCTTGGACAACCTTGTCCTCGCCTGCCACCGGCACCACCGGCTCTTGGAGCCTGCCGCGAAGCTCCCAGATGGAACGCCGTGGTTCCCAGGCTGCGACGACCCGGGACGGTGGCGGGCCGAAATCGACCCAATTCACCACCACCCGGTGGTGATACCGCCAGCCCGTGTCGATCCGCAACGCAAGCCAATGCTGAATGATCGCATCCTGGTCAAACTCGAAAACCTCGGAGTCACGCCCAAGCCCAAGTGGAGTCGGCCATCAAGGGAGGACTCCGCCCGCACGGCGCACGCGGCGGCGGGGCGGAACTCTGCCCGCACAGCGGACACTGCGGCGCGGGAGGGCTCCGCTCAGAACGCCGGTTCTGCGGGAACGGGGCATGGGGAGGACTCTGCTCAAACGCAGGCGGCGGCACGGCAGCATTCCGCTCCCACAGCGGAGGCGGCGGCGCGCGACGACTCCGCACAGAACGCCGAGCGGGCGGCAGCGGCTCATGGGGAGAACTCCGCCCGAACGCATGCGGCGGCGGTGCGGTGGAACTCCGCCGGTACGACGGATGGCGGCGCGGGCGGTCCGCAGGCGGCGGCACGGGGAGACTCCGCCCAGGCGGTGGGGGCGGGAAGGACCGTGTGGGACAACTCTGCCCGGACGGCCTGGGATCCGTTGGCGGTTCGGGCGGCCACGGCGGCCCCTGGGGGTAGCCCCTTAGACGTTGGGGCACGGGTGAGTGTCGGAGCACGGGGCTAGGAGTTGGGCATGCGTTTGATTCACACATCGGACTGGCACCTTGGGCGGTCGCTACACGGGGTTGACCTGCTCGAATACCAAGCCGCCTACTTGGACCACCTGGTCGAGTTGGTGCGGGACCGGCGACCTGCTGCGGTGCTGGTCGCAGGGGACGTGTACGACAGGGCGGTGCCGCCCGTGGGAGCGGTTCAGTTGCTCGAGGAATCGTTGACCCGGTTGGCCGAACTGACTCGGGTGGTTGTCATCTCCGGCAACCATGACTCGGCCACCCGGCTCGGCTTCGGCTCACGTCTGATGCGGCCGGAGATCAAGCTCTTCACGCGGTTGGGCCAGGTGGGGCAAGCGGTCGAAGTCCCAGATCCGGCGGGCGGGCCGGGTGCCCTGGTCTACCCAATTCCCTTCCTCGACGTCTACGCCGCCGCAGAGCATTTCGGCACCGATGAGACTCCGATTGCGCGCACGCATGAAGCGGTCTTCGCCGTCGCCGCCGAACGCATCAGGGCCGACTTGGCGCGACGCGGATTGGCGGAGGGCGCCCGGCCGAACCGCGAGGAGGATGGCGAAGTCGGCCTGCGGCGGCGCGGCGAGCTCGGAGGGGTAAACGGCAGGACGGTAGCGGGTAACGGCCGCACCCCTGCCGAGGAGCAAGGCGAGGCGGGGGACGGTCGCGGCAGGACGGCAGCGGGCAACAATGACTCCACGATCAGGGGTGATCGGCCTGCTGTCGTGGCGATGGCCCACGCGTTTGTCGTGGGCGGGGAGGGAAGCGAGTCGGAACGGGATCTGACCGTGGGCGGGATCGCGACCGTGCCCGCCGGGGTGTTCGCGGGGATGGACTATGTGGCGCTGGGGCACTTGCACGGACCGCAGCGGATCGCGGCACCGGAAGCACAAGCGATCCGGTACTCGGGGTCGCCGCTGGCGTTTAGCTTCTCGGAGGCGGGGCACGTCAAATCGACGGCGGTGGTGCGGCTGGAACCGAACGGGGCCGAAGTGGAGTTGGTGCCCGCCCCGGTGCCCCGGCCCATGTCGGAGGCGCAGGGCTCGCTCGAAGAATTGGAGTCGAGCCGGTTTGACGGCGTGGCAGACCACTGGCTGAGGGTGACCGTGACCGACCGGAGCCGACCGGAGGACCTGGTCCAGCGGATCGCGCGCCGGTTCCCGCACGCGCTGGTGACGCGGCACCTGCCGAAAGGCCTGGCGGCGGCCGGACCAGGCGGCAAGGTCACCGCAGCGAGCGACCCAACCCAGGTGGTGGCGCAGTTCCTCGAATTCGCGGGCGGGGCGCCGCCCAGCCAAAACGAACTGCGGGAGATCGGGCTAGCGCTTGAAGCCGTTCAAGCGGCGGGAAGCGCGTCATGAGGCATCTTCATCGCCGGTATGGAGTTTGTCTCGCAGGGGAAACCCGGCAGACGATGGGAGGCGCGGCATGAGACATCATCTTCGGCGCGGAGCAGGTTTCGCGGGGAGGGCCGCGCGGGCGGCGGGAGGCGCGTCATGAGGCTGCATCGGCTGGATTTCGGGGGGATCGGACCTTTTGCGGGGACGCATTCCATCGACTTCAAGGATCTGACCGCCTCGGGGCTGTTCCTGCTCGAAGGGCCCACGGGCGCGGGCAAGTCGACGCTGATCGACGCCCTGGTGTTCGCCCTCTACGGCACCCTTGCGGACGCGGGCGGCTACGACAGGTTGCGCTCGGACCATGCGGCGCGGGATCAGGAATCGTTCGTCGAACTGGTTTACGAGGTGGGTGCGGGCATTTTCAAGGTTAGGCGCACCCCCCGCTACGAGGCGACCAAGCGGCGGGGCGAAGGCACCACGACACGCCAGGCAACTGCGCGCCTGTGGCAACTGTCCAGCCCCGAGGACACAACCGGCCAGGTCATAGCCACCAAAGTGGAAGAGGCCGCGACGGAGGTGGCGCGGACAATCGGGCTCAGCCGCGAACAGTTCGTCCAGACCGTGGTCCTGCCCCAAGGCCAGTTCGCTTCCTTCCTCAAAGCCGACAACGAGCAGCGCCGCGTCCTGCTTCAGCGCATTTTCGGCACAGAGTTGTACCAACGTTTGGCGGACGAGTTGCGCAACCGACGCGCGGCCGCCGATGCCGCCCAACGCGAGATCGCAGCCAACCTCCAGACCGCCGTGGTGACGTTGGGTAAGGCCGCCGGCCTGACCGGGGACGAGGAAGCCGAACTGGTCCGCCTTGGCGCCCAAGCGGCCTTGGAAGGCGAGCAAGCGGAGTTGCTGGCGCTCGCCGACGCGATCTGGGGCGGGGCCCGCGAGCGGGCCAGCGCCGCGCGCGCCGCGGCGGAAACCGCAGTTGCGGCCGCCGAAGCCGCCGAAAAAGTCGCCGACCAGACGCGTTCCCGCGCGGATCTAGCGACAACCAAACGCCAATTGCTTGAACGCCTGGCCGAGTTGGAGGCTGACGCCCCCCGCCGGGCGGGGTTCGCCCGCAAAGTGCGCGCCGCGTTGCGGGCGGGACCTGTGACTCCCGCCTTGGACGCCGCAGAGCAGGCTGGCCGGGAACTCGACGCCGCCCAAGAAGCGGCTGCCGACCTGGGCTTGGGTGGCTCCGAGCTTGGCCTGGGCGGCTCCGGGTTGGACCTGGAGGCGCTGCAGGACGCGCTCGAGGAAGCCCAGGGGCAGGCCCGCCACTCCCAAGAACGGCTCGACGCCGCCCACGCTTTGGGGCAGGCGACCGCAGCTGAGGCGGCCGCCGGGACCACTTTGGAGCAGGCCGCCGCCGCAGAGGAAAAGGCCAAGACCCTCGCCGGCGCGGCCGCCCAGGCCTCTGAACGCCAAGCACAGTTGGGGCCGCGCGCGCTCGAGGACGTGGAACGCGCGGCCCAAGCCGTTGTTGTGGTCCGGGAATATGGCGCGGCGGCCACGGCGCTCACCGCCGCGTTGGAGCGCGGCGAACGCGCCAAGCGCGCCTACGAGCAGGCCCAGCGGACCGAGGCGCGCTTGCGCGAGCAGCGGATGGCCGGAATTGCCGGGGAAATGGCCGCGTCCCTCGAAGACGGCCAGGCATGCCCGGTGTGCGGCGCTTTGGAGCACCCGAACCCGGCAACGTTGGCCGAGGATCACGTCGACCGCACGCAGGTGGACGCCGCCGAATCCCGGCGGCAGGCCGCCGAGAAGACCTACGAAGAAGCAGCCGCCACCTTGAGCGAAACGCGCGCTTCGGTGGACAAGTTGGACGGCCTGGGTGGCAAGACCGATCCGGCTGAGGCCGCACAAAGGCTGGCGGCCGCCAAAGCGGCCTTGGCGGAATTGGGCGAGCCGAAGAATCTGGAGGCGGCCCTGACCAAGGCCGAAGCGGAACTCGGCCGGGCGCGCGCGGCCCTGGTCGCTGCCCAAGAAGCGGCCAACGCCGCCCATGACCGGGTGGTTGAAGCCCAAAGCCAGGCCGGCGGGGCAACTGTTGAAACCGCCAGCGCCGACCTGGCCGCAGCCCACCAGCGGGTGGATTCCGCCCGCCAGAGGCTTCAAGCCGCCAGTCGCGTCGCCAGCGCGGCTGAACTGGCCAAACTCACCACCGCCGGGGCCGGGCGAGCCCTGGCCGAGGCAGGTTTCACGGACGCGTCAGAGGCGCGCGCCGCCGCAATGCCGCCCGGGGAAATCGAAAGACTGCAGTCGGCGCTGGAGAAACTGTCCGGCGAGGAGGCGTCTCTGAGGCAACGCTTGGCGGAGCCCGCCTTGGCCGGGGTCGACGGCGATCCGGCGGAACTGGGTGACGCGGCGGCTAAAGCCGCGACAGCGCTCGCCGAGGCGCAGACCGCCGCCCGTGGCGCCGCCGCGGCGGCCGCCGTCGCCGAGGGGTTGGCGAAGGCAACCCGCGAAGCCGCGGCCGAGGTCCGGCAAACCGCCGAACAACTGGCGGCGGCCGGCGCGGATTCGGCGGCCTTGATGCGGGTGGCGAACCTGGCCAACGCCGGTTCCGCCAACCTGCGGGACGTCGATCTGCCAACCTACGTCCTCATACGGCGCTTCGAGGAGGTGATCGACGCGGCCAACGCCAGGCTAGGCCCCATGTCGGA
>JAITFE010000134.1 GCA_031281585.1 Bifidobacteriaceae bacterium
TGCGGCAACTCCAGCTTGCCGCGCAACTCGCGCGGCACCGAGCGGACCGCGGGTTCGAACACGTGGGTCAACCAGTCGTGGGCCACGAAGTCCTCGTCCGCGTCGGTCTGACCCGAATGCATCCGGTAGGTGTCCAGGTCGTTCAGCAGCCGCCGGGCCTGGTTCTCCTGCACGTCCAAGCCGGTCAGCCGGAACAGCCGCCGCGAGTGGTGGCCGGCGTCCACCACCTGCGGGCGGATGTGCAAAGTGGTGCCGTCCGGGTCGGTCGACATCGACATCTCTGCCACGTCGAAACCCAGGTCGTTGAGTCGGTTGATGCGGTCCTGCAGGCGCCAGCGCGCGTCGGCGGAGATCGTCTCCTCCTCGGTCAGCGCCCGCCACAGTTGCTCGTAGCGCTCGGTCAGGAAGTCGCCGATCGCCACCGGGTCCAAGTCGTCCTCCAGCATCTCGCCGGCCTCGAGGTCCATCAACTCGCCGATCACGTTCGTGCGGGCCAAGTCGATGTCATAGGCGCGCTGGCCGTCCGTCAACCGCTCGTAGAGGGCACCCGTCTCCGCGTCCACCAGGTAGGCGGAGAACTCCTTGGCGTCCCGCCTGAACAGGGTGTTGGAGAGCGACACGTCGCCCCAGTAGAAGCCCAACAGGTGCATCCGCACAATCAGCAGGGCGAGGGCGTCCAGCAGGCGGGTCGCCATGTCCGGGCGGAGCCGGTAGGAGAACAACGCCCGGTAGGGCAGCGAGAACTGAAGGTGCTGGGTCAGCAGCGCGGCGTCAAGCGGCTCGCCCTCGGGGGTCTGACGGCCTCCGACCACCGCCACCGGCGCGACCGAGGGGGCGTCGAAGTTCGCCAACTCCTTGAGCAGGCCGTATTCGCGCGCGGCCGCGTAGGACGCGATCTCCTTGACGGCCAGCACCCGGCCCGACAGTTTGACGAACCGGACGACGTGGCGGGACAGGCCGCGCGGCAATGCCAGCACCACATCCTCCGGCCACTGCTCCAAAGGCAGCTGCCAAGGCAGGTCAAACAGCGCCGAATCAGGTGTTACGGCCGTGATCGTCAGGGCTTGAGCCACAGGTGGTTCCTCTCATCTCCCTACATCGGCGTCCCCGCCTGTCGCCAGACCAAGCGACACCCCAAGCCAAGCGACCGCCCAAGCCAAGCGACCGCCCAAGGCGGCTGGCCTTGGAAAGGCGGCCTGACGGCATCGGACACCGAAAAAAGCGGACCGCCGCCCAAGGTGACCCCTGGACGGCGGTCCAAGATACTACCGGCCCGCTGGCGGGCCAAACCGAGTCACTCGGGCAGGCGCTCGCCTGTCGAAGCGGAGAAGTTGTGCTGTTCGCCGGCGCGGACCGTGAAGTAGACCGTCTCGCCCTTGCGCGGCACCGCGCGCGGGTCCACCCGCGCGATCAGCGACCCGCCCTGCAGCGTGGTGGTCTCCGGATCTGAGCCTTTCAGAGAGCCGTAGGCGTAGGCGTCCGAGCCGAGTTCCTCGACAATGTCGATTTCCACGGGTATGGCCCCAGGGGTGTCGACTGTGGCGGGCTCCAGGTTCTCCGGCCTGAAGCCAACCGTGAGCTTGCCTTCGTCTTCCGGGGTCATCGCGTCCAAGACCGCGCGGCTGAGCGGCACCAGGGACTGGCCGATCGCGACCGAGTCGCCCCGGACCGGAAACGTGCCGATGTTCATGGCCGGCGAGCCGATGAAGGTGGCCACGAAAGCGTTCGACGGCTTGTCGTAGAGCACCAGCGGCGAACCGACCTGCTGGAGCAGCCCGTCTTTGAGGACCGCGATCCGGTCCCCCATGGTCAGGGCCTCAGTTTGGTCGTGGGTGACGTAAACAGTGGTGACCCCCAGGCGGCGCTGCAGCGACGCGATCTGGGTGCGGGTCGACACGCGGAGCTTGGCGTCCAGGTTGGACAGCGGCTCGTCCATGAGGAACACGCGCGGTTGGCGGACAATGGCGCGGCCCATGGCGACGCGCTGGCGCTGGCCGCCGGACAGGGCCTTCGGCTTGCGGGCCAGGTATTCCTGGAGGTCCAGGATCTTGGCGGCCTCTTCGACGCGCTCGCGGATTTGCGCCTTCGGCATGCCCGCGATCTTGAGCGCGAAGCCCATGTTGTCCGCAACGGTCATGTGCGGGTAGAGAGCGTAGTTTTGGAACACCATCGCGATGTCGCGGTCTTTGGGCTGCACGTCGGTGACGTCCCGGTCGCCGATCAGGATGCGGCCGTCGTTGACTTCCTCCAGACCCGCCAGCATGCGCAGCGACGTGGACTTGCCGCAGCCGGACGGGCCGACTAGGACAAGGAACTCGCCGTCTTCGATGTGCAGGTCCAAGTGGTCGACTGCGGGCTTATCGCTGCCGGGATAAATCCGGGTGGCCCCATCAAAGGTCACGGTTGCCATGACAAATACTTCCCTTCACCGGCAGGTACGTGCCGGACGATCCGTTGTGAAAGGCGCCGCCCAAACCGTGCCCGGCTTGGTTGGCACATGCTCAGTCTTTGAGCATGCCTCCCATACTGCCACATCCGTCGGCCCCAATTTCGGCGAACCGTCCCGTCTCGCGCCTTGGACCAGCCAAGACGCCCGATTGGCGTAGCAATACCCACCTGGAAACGGCGGCGGTTTTGTTTTCAGCGCAACGCGTGTAAAGCCGCCGATGCCGTCCAGAGCCCTTTTTCGGGATCGTTTCGGCTGGCGCTGTCGGCCGCTTTTCGGCGGGCACTAACCGCCCGCGGCCGGCTCGCGGGAGAATGGTTCCATGCTTTCGCATTCTCCTTTGAATTCGGCGCCCGCTTCGCCAGTCCCGTCCGTTCCCAGTTCGGCGCCGGGCGGCGGGAGCGCCCCAAACGGCCAAGCCGACCCGGCCCTGGCTGGCGGCGTCCCCGCCAGCGGCCGCCAATTCGTGATTGAGGCGGGTCCGTACCGGGCGGCCGTCGCCTCGGTCGGCGCGTCGCTGCGGACGCTCAGCCACGACGGCCGCGATTTGGTGGCGCCGTTCGACGCGGACCGGATGCGGCCGTTCTACCGGGGCGCCGTCCTGGCGCCGTGGCCGAACCGGGTGATCGACGGCCGGTACCCGCTGCCGGCGGAGTCGCGCGGGCCGGGCGACTCGCCTGTGCAGCAACTCCCGTTGAGCGAACCGGATCGGGGCCACGCCTTGCACGGGCTGGCCGGGTGGCTCGATTTCGCGGTGGCAGATCAGGGCGCCGGCCATGTCTCCCTGGCCCAGGTGGTCGAGCCGCAAGCGGGCTACCCGTTCCGGATCGCACTGCGGGTGACGTATAGGCTGGACCAGGGCGGAGGCCTGACCTGGCAGGTCGGCGCCCAGAACCTGAGTCCCAGGCCGGCGCCGTATGGGACCGGCCCGCATCCCTATTTGGTGGCGGGGCCCTCGCCTCTGGACGAATGGGAGCTGACTTTGCCGGCGGGCGGCTTCATGGCGGTTGAAGGCGACCGGCTGCTCCCGGCGGGCCAGTATGAGGTGGCCGGCGGCGACTTCGACTTCCGGGCCGGGCGGCGGCTCGGCCCAGTCCGGATTGACCACGCCTTCACCGATGTGGCCTGGGACGGAGCCGGCCGGGCCACCGCCTGTCTGAAGGATCCGGCGGGCGGCGGCGTCGCGATCACCTGGGACCAGGCCTCCCCCTGGGTGCAGGTTCACACGGCCGACCGCCCGGAGCCGGAGTTCAACCGCGCGGGCTTGGCGATCGAGCCGATGACCTGCCCGCCGGACGCCTTCAACAGCGGTCGCGACCTGATCTGGCTGCGCCCCGGCCAACTCCACGAGGTCTCCTGGCAAATCGAGGCCCTGTAGGCCCCAACGTCTGTCCCCTCCTTCAAACCGGGGACGGTGATTTCTTTGAGACATGGGGACAGACCTGGTCCCGCCCGCGCGCCCCACTAGCGGTTTCGCCGATGTTCGGATCGCCACGTCTGTCCCCGTCTTTCGAATAATGCACCGTCCCCGGTTTGAGGGGTGGGGACGGTCATCGCCCCGGCGGTCCTTCCAGACAGGCGGCCAGAGCGGCCAGGAAGGCGGCCACCCCCTCCGGGTCGGGGAGGCGCAACTCGGCGGCGGTCGGGCCGGGACCGACCTTGACGCCCAGGTCCGGCGGGCGAATGGTTCTCAAAGCGAGTTCATCGGTCGTGTCGTCCCCGGCGAAGACCAGGCGGTCGGCATCGGCGGCCTTTTTCAGGCGGGCCAAAGCGGCGGCCTTGCCCACCGGCAAAACCGACGCCTCGACCACCATCTTGCCGGTCATAATGTGGGCGCCCAGGGCCTTGCCCAGGCGGGCGGCCTCCGCCTCCAGGCCCGCCGCCAGCGCGCGGTCCGGCATTGGGCGGGTGTGGAAAACCGCCGCGAACGGTTTCGGCTCTACCCAGGCCCCCTCGGCCCCGGAAGCCAACTCGGTCAGAGCGGCGGAAACCTGGCGCAGGCGTTCCATGCGGCCGGGCGACAGAACCACCGGCTCCAGCACCGCCACCCCGCCGGCCATCCGGCCGCGCTCCGCCCCGTGGGAGCCGACCAACAACGAGTCCTCGGGGGGCTGGGCCAACTCCGCCAAGGCTCCCGCCGGCCGCCCCGACACCAAAGCCAACTGGACCCGCTCGATCCGGGCCAGCCGGGCCAACGCCGCCGCCGCCGCGGGCGTCATCCGCGAGGCGGTCGGGTCCTCCACCAGCGGCGCCAGGGTGCCGTCGAAGTCCAACGCGACCAGGAGTTTCCGGGCGGCGGCCAGCCGCGTCAGCAACGGCCCCCAACCGCTTGTGCCGCCCTGGCTCACCGCGCCGCCAGCGTGCCGAGGAAAGAAGACGCCCAGGTGGACACGTCGTTCTCCAACACCCGGCGGCGCAGGGCCTGCATGCGCCGCCGCTGCTCGCGCGGGCTCATCGCCACCGCCCGGAGGATCGCGCCCTTCAACCCGTCAATGTCGTGCGGGTTGACCAGCAAGGCCTGGCGCAACTCGTCGGCGGCGCCCGTGAATTCGGACAACACCAGGGCGCCGCGCCCGTCCACCCGCGAGGCGACGTATTCCTTGGCGACCAGGTTCATGCCGTCGCGCAACGCCGTCACCAACATGACGTCCGCGGCCAGATACAAAGCGGCCATCTCGTCGGCGTCCTGGGTTTGGTGCAGATAGTGGATGGCGGGCGACCCGAGCGACCCGAAATCGCCGGCGATCCGCCCAACCGTGGTCTCGACATCGTCCCGGAGGGCCTGGTAGGCGCTGACATTGTCCCGTGACGGGCTGGCGACCTGCACCATCACAACGCCGGGCACTTTCAGGCGGCCGTCGCGGAGCAATTCCTCATAGGCCTTGAGGCGGTGCGCTATCCCCTTGGTGTAGTCGAGCCGGTCAACGCCGAACAGCACGGCGTCCGGGTTGCCCAATTCGGAGCGGATCTCCCGCGCCCGTGCCTGCACCCTGGGCAGCCGCGCCCGCGCGTCCACCGCCGCCGAATCGATCGAGATCGGAAACGCCGAGGACATCACGTCCCGCACGCTGCCGTCGCTCTCCCGCACCAAAATGTGGTGGCCCCGGGTGGTCAACCCGGTCAGCCGCCGCACACAGGACCGGAAATTGCCGGCGTCTTGGGCGCGCTGAAACCCGATCAGGTCCGCCCCGAGCAGCCCCATCAGGATTTCGCGCCGCCACGGCAACTGTGCGAACAGCGCCTCGGGCGGGAACGGGATGTGGTTGAAGAAGCCCACCTTCACGTCCGGCCGCAACTGCCGGATCATGGACGGCGCCAGTTGCAGCTGGTAGTCGTGGACCCACACCGTCCCGCCTTGCGCGACGGCGGCCGCGGCCGTCTCCGCGAACTTGGCGTTGACCGCCCGGTACGCCTCATGCCATTCGCGGTGATACTCGGGTTGGGTGATGACGTCGTGGTAGAGCGGCCAGAGGGTCGCGTTGGAGAAGCCCTCGTAGTAGTCCGCGATCTCCTGGGCCGTGAGCGCCACCGGGATTGACCAGATGCCGTCCAGCAGGACCGGCTCAAACGCGAAGTCGGGGGTGCCCGGCCAGCCGACCCAGGCCGCCGACCGCTCGCTCAACACCGGTTCCAAAGCGGTGACCAGTCCGCCCGGCGAGCGCCGGAAGGTGATTCCCCCGTCTTCTGCCCGCGCGGCGTCGACGGGGAGACGGTTCGACACCACGACCAAATCAGACAGTGTGGCGGTCATGTAGCCTCTCCATAGTCATATCCGGGGCAACTGAATGGTAATGATAGTGCAAAGGTCGGTTCCCGGTCCCGGCTGCGGGGCGGATCGGGTCGCGGGCGGACAGCGGACGATGCCGTTCGCCCAGCCGCAGCTCCAGCCCCGGCAGCAGCCCCAGCCCCAGCTCCGGCCGCACCCCCAGCCCCCGCTCCGGCCGCAGCCCCAGCCCAGCCCCCAGTCGGGCCGCCGGGCCGCCCGGGAGTCCGAAATCGCGGCGCACCCTGCGCGCCGTTGGCAAGGACCGCGCGATACCTTCTATGGTGTGGAGGAACGCCCGAGAATGGAAGGTAGCCCTCATGAGTGACGAGGAAGCGACGGTTCGCCACGCCGCGGACGCGGCTCCGCAATCGAGAACCTGGCTGTGGGCATCGATCTTGGCGGTGGCGATGATGGTGGCGGCGGCGCTCCTGTACATCTTCGTTGTGCGGGAAAAAGATGCCCAAGCGGAGCGGCCCAGGCCCACGGTCACGGTGACGTACACGGCATCGCCGCCAACTCCCAAGATCTCGCCCGCGCCGCGCGAATCCGGCACCGAGTTCTACGATCGGATCCCGTCGGTGCTCGGGGCCTATGTGCTGACCGCCACGGCGGAGAACCCGGATTGGGAGGGGCTGGGGGCGTTCGACTCCTACACGCTGACCTACTCCGACGGCGACCAGACCGCGACGGTGCTGGCCGGCCAATGGCGGACCGACGAGGCGGCGGCTCAGGCCTTCGACTCGCTGGGCGGCCCGGCCGCCTGGCCGGGGGCGGACGTGGACTTGGCCTCGAAGGAGTGCCCGGAGCCGCCGGACCAAGACGTGAAGGCGATCTGGGTGAACCGCACCGCCGTGTTCCAGATCGACGCCCCGGCGGGCGGCGCGGGCGAACTGTTCTGCCTCATGCCCATGTGAAAAACGGGGCGGCACTTTTTCCGGCGAGCCGGGAAAAGGTGCCGTCCCCGTTTCTCAGGGACGGGCGGCGAAGCGGTCCAGCAGGGTGGTGTTGCCGGAGACTATGAGCAGGTCTTGGCGGGAGACCCGCGTCTCGTCGGTGGCGTACTCGAACTCCTGACCTGGTGATTTGACGCCGATCACGGTCACGCCGTACTTCTTCAGCACTTGCGATTGCCCCAGGGTGAATCCGATCATCTCCTTGGGCGGGTGCATTTTGACAATGGTGAAGCCGTCCTCGAACTCGATGTAGTCGAGCAGGCGGCCGGAGACCAGGTGGGCCACGCGCTCGCCGGCGTCCGCCTCCGGCAGGATGACCTGGCTTGCGCCGATCCGGCGCAAAATGCGGGCGTGTTCGGAGGAGGTGGCCTTGGCCCAGACCTGGTTCAGGCCCAGGTCGACCAGGTTGGACGTGATCAGCACGGATGCCTCCAGGGCGGTGCCCACCCCGACCACGGCGATGGGGAAGTCGCGCGCGCCCAACTGTTCCAGGGCTTCCGGGTCGGTGCAGTCCGCCTCGACCAGTGGGAGCCGGCCCGACCAGCGGCGGATCACCTCCGGGTCCTTCTCGACGGCCAGCACCTCGCGGCCCAGGCGGTCCACCGTCAACGCCAACCGCGAGCCAAACCGGCCCATGCCGATCACGAGAACAGCCCCGTCAGCCGGCATTGGCGCGTCCGTCGACGTGGATCCGCGTTTCAAATCCACCAAGCTTCCTCCGTCCGATGGTCTGGGCCAGCGGTGTCCGGCCGAATTCAGGCTCCTGCCCGGGGCCAAGTCTAGGCCGGGGAAAGACGGGCGGGCGCGGGGACGGCATCGGGCACCGAAACGGACCCCGGCGGCCGGAACGGACCCCGGAGCCCGGAGCGGACCCCGAACCGCGGGCGGCCTCACCCGACTATGGGGCGCTCCTCCGGCAGACGGATGACGCGGCGTCGGTTGGACATGGCGACCGAGGTGGCGATAGTCATGGTGCCGAGGCGGCCGGCCAGCATCATCGCGGCCAGCGTCAGCTTCGCGACCGCGGGGAGGCCGGGGATAATCCCGGTGGACAGGCCGCAGGTGGCGAAGGCGGAGATGCAGTCGAACAGGATGTAGCTGAGCGGCGCGTCGCTGACCAGGCTGAGCACAAAAGCCCCGGTGAACACGATCATCACCGACGCGACCGCCACCGTCACGGCGACGCGCAGCACGGACGGCTCGACGCGGCGGCCGAACGCCTCCATGTCGCGGTCGCCGCGGGCCTCGGCGCGGATGGCCAGCAGCATCACGGCGAGGGTGGTGACTTTGATGCCGCCGGCGGTCGAGGCGGAGCCGCCGCCCACGAACATGAGGGCGTCCTGGAGCAGCATGGTGGCGGGGCGCTGGGCGGTGACGTCGAAGGTGGCGAACCCGCCGGAGCGGGTGTTGGCGGAGGCGAACAACGCGCCCAGCAGAGCGGCGCCCGGGGGCTTGTCGCCAAGCGTTTTCGGGTTGTTCCACTCCAGGGCCAGGAACAT